>CALALM010000527.1 GCA_937925565.1 uncultured Centipeda sp. | reverse complement strand
CGTCCTCTCTGATCTGCCGCTCAACCACCTGCGCCGCTCGCTCGACCGTTGGAGCGGTGACGTAGTAGGTTGTTGACGGCGCACGCTGTCCCGCTTGTACCTCCGTGAGACGTTTTTGGAGTGCGTCCGCATTGGCACGCGAGATGTCCAGCTGCGCCCGCAACACTGCCTTGTCTTGCGTCTGCTCTTGCGTCATGACGGCGGGCTTCTCTGCCGCCGCTTGATCAGATGCGGAGTACCTTCCAATGGCATACGCAATGCCGACGATCAGGAGGCACAGGATCACCAGCAGGGCTGTTTTATGCTTTGTGACGAGCTGCTTGCCTCTCTCAATCATTGGGCGTGCCTCCTCACCGTGTTGCATAGTCCGTCACGCCGCGCGCAATGGCGCGGGCGAAGTCATCCTGCCTGTCACGCAGGAGTCCAGCGTCTCCCGCATGGTCGATAAAGGCGAGCTCCACAAGGACGGCGGGCATATCCGTGCGCTTGATTACCCAGAGATCAGGACGATCTTTGAGGCCTCTGTCTGCGGTGCCGAGGCTATCCACAATCTGGCGCTGGATGCATCCGCCGAGTGCTCTTCCCGCACGGCTGCCCGGATGTACCTCAACCTCTGTCCCCTGCGCACTGCCGTTAAATGCGTTGCAGTGGATGCTTACAAAGATGTCTGCTCCACTTGCATTTGCGGTTTCTGTGATATCCAAAAGATCATCACTCTGCATGTTGCCGACTACGGTGACACCTGCCGCCGTAAGGTAGTGCGCTACGAGGTCGGCGACACTCTTTGCCACGTCACACTCTCTGAGCCCGCACCCGCAGGCGCCGGGGTCCGGATTACCGTTCGGGGCGTGCCCCGGATTCAAAAATACTTTCATTTGTTCGTTTCTTCCTTCTTCTCATTCTTCTCGTTTTTCAGCTGCTCAAGTGTCTCCCTGAGTTTCTGCGGCACCGGAAGCCCTGCATTTGCCGCATTTTCTAGGATTGATAGCCCCTCGTTGCCCAGGAAAAACCAAATAGCGACGGTCTGCACGACCGTCTGACTTGTCGCCTGGTCGACAAAATGCGCAAGTGATACGAGGAGCAGGATCATGATCTTTTTGGCAATCCCTCGAAATCCCTTGCGGCTATCAAGTTTCATGCGCGGGTTGATGTACGCGGCCAGGAGGCCGGATATGTAGTCTATCACCATCGCAAAGACAAGCGCCTCTAGGATCCCGTTCCAGCCGAGGCTATACGAGCATATCGACCCTACCACAGACACAATCGCCCCCCATTCGATCTGCACCTGCGTCGGAATGAGCCCGCGCAGGAATATCGTTACATCCGTCAATATTTGTACCTCCTTTGATTAGAAATAAAAAAGCTACAGCGACTTTCATCGTGTAGCTTGATTTTTACTTTTTCTTTTCGGGTTGTGATCGTTTCTTACACAACTCCACAAATTCTTTTGGTGTGTATGCTTGATCTTCCTTTTTTATAACAACTCCGCCAAGTTTATACACGCTATGGCAAACACTGAGTATGCAAATCAACAAAAAGCAGGAGCGAATCACCTCTGCACTGAATCCCATGACGTTATGAAAGGTCGTCGTCATCAATGTCGTGAATGTAGAAACCGCAAGCCCGAGGCTTCCAACCCACGCAGTGCGTTTTTTGATATTCTCCGAAAAATCACGTGCACGTAACTCCAGCCGATCTGATGAGATTGTGAGAAACGTCTGCCCTGTATTGTTTATATACTCAACTTCTACGGACTCGTGCAAAAATTCTCCGCGTACCGTATGCGTGAGCTGTAAACTCTCTTTTGCATCTTGCTCACTCACTCTGATCGTCTCCGCGCACAAGATCCATCAACCCCAACACGCCGAGCGCATGAAGACTCATATAGCCACAGTGATTGCATATGACAACGGCTGAGGGAATGCTGCTGCCAAGAACGAACTCCTCCAGATTTTCTTGAATTGGAGAGGCTAGTATTCCGTCTGCCAAGACAAACCCCCTGTTCCCACAACGAGGGCACGGGTTTAGCGCACCACGTTGTTCAAGCGCACTACGTATTTGATTTTTTACCTCCTCCGACAGTTTTGGGCCATCATTTTCAGGCATTAGATTATCCATCGGTCTCCCCCTTAGTTTTTTTTGGATATATTCTATTGCCTTTTGCGCAAATTGTAAATAGCGAACCATCTTAGCCCTTTCCGTGCACAGAAAAAGCCGCCATACACCATGACGGCTTTTTCTGCGCTTCTCATCATCCTGCGGCGTGCTCAACGATCCACTCGGCGACTTTCTCACGATACGTCTCCGGTACAACACGCAGGTTCTTCGGATTGTCCTCCGGGGACAGTGCAAATTTCCCGCCCTGCACAAGGATGCCATAAGCGACGACGATGTAGCTGTAGATTGTTGCTGCCATTGTTATTTCCCTCCTTTGAGCTTTGCAAGCTCTGCTTCAATCACCGCGATGCGGCCCTGCATGTCAACCATACCCTCCATGACGGCAAGCTCTGTTTCGGGTACGTTTGCCGTTGGCTCTTCTGTTGCCTCCACAGGTGGAGCCGGAGGAGCGGAGACGGGCTTTCCTGTCTTTGGGTCGCGGACGTAGCCCGTGCCGTTGTCGCCTGTGCCGTGTGCACCAACATAATATCCCCAGTCCTCAGCACTGATGATGACATATCCCTGCGACTCGTAGGACTTAATCTCGTCGTCAGATATCGTGCCATCAATGGGGATCGTCGCCCCGCGATTTCCATTTGCGTCAAATTTCACAAGATAGTTTTTGACATTCATCTGCTTGCCTCCTTATTTCCAACGCCCGATGAGCAAGGTGTAGAGCCAAAAATCGGTCGATGTGTTTTTACTGATGTAGAATTTTTTTACATCCTGTTTGTATACCAGGCTCGTCCCTTCCGGCTGCAATGTGTTGCCTGTGCAAAAACCGACATCAAATTCCTTAAACTCAATGGGTGCTGTAAAGTCTTTATTTCCCGGCGCATGCAACCACTGAATCAACACCCCGTTCCCAAGTTTTATCCACCCTGCCTTCGGTTCCGTGTGAGAGGATTCGATACCGAGGTCTTTGACAAAATTCAATAGGGCTTTTCCGTTGATTACCAAATCCCAAAAGAATCCTTTTCCCCAGTATTTCTTTTCCGTCCCGATGCTGCCTTCCCCATTCGCACGCGGGACGTAGTTTCTTGTTGCCATGTGTCACCAATCCTTTCTTACATCACCTTTGGCATGATGTTGCCGTCCTCGTCCAATTCGTAGTTGACGCTGTAATGTGGCTCTGCGGTCGGCATGATGTTGCCGTCCTCGTCGATCTCGAACATGTCGCCGTCGATGGTGTAGAGTCGTTTAACTCGCCAGACGACCGTACCATCGGTGATGCTATCCCCGAGATGCACGCCGCTCAAGTCTTGCAGTGTCGCCGCCGTGATACCCGCCCTGACGCATTCCAGGCGCAGGTCGTGCCGCGTGAGCTGCGTATCGTAGAGGATGTCACCCATCTCATAGCGCGTACTCCGCCGCACGAGTCCCGCACCATCAGCGAGCATTGCCACGTCCACCAGTCCCGCAGGGTCAATCCGCACGGTGATATTCGCCGCATTCGATACGACGATGTTCATCGCGTACGTCGCCGCCTGTTTAAGGGCAGCAGTCTTTGGTGGGATGGATTCGGGGTTAGGGTCAAGCGAGATCATGTAGAGGATTTCACCCCTATCGGGATCCTTTGCAAAAAGCCCCCACTCACGCGCGTAGAATGCGCTTGTGACACTCGACGATGAGATAACGCCCGTCACGGTGCACATGCCGTCCTTTGCCACAACGCTGCTGATCCCAAACACCGCTTTCGGACCAACAAGATCGGTCATGGTCTCGATTGCGTCCAGCCCCTCCGTACCGTCCCCGAGCTTGATCTTGGTCAGCTCGAGTTTGCACAGCCCTGCTTCGACTTTGATCTGGAGGTCGTTGCCCGCTTTCGTGAGGCGGCCTCCTATCCAGTTTGCCATATAGTTGCTCCTTTCTAGGTCTGTGTGACCTCCATGCTCTTGTAGATACTGCCAATACCGCCCGCATAGAGTGTGCTGCCGATCGTCGAATCCTGCACGATTTCGGGATAGACCTCGTACGCTGTGTGCGCGGAGACTGCTGCGCCGATATACTGCCTTGCCTCCGCCGTAGCGTCCGTGATCTCCGCCGGGCGTATCTCGTAGGTCGTGTGGATGGTTGGCGCGGAGGCGTAATACATATCATTCTGTGCTTCGCGCCGGAATCTGAGTTCGTCCAACACGGAGCGCACATTCTTCGCCGCATTGACGACTGCAAGCAGACGCGCCGTATCATCTTGCGTTATATTTGGCGCAGTCAAAAGGTCAATGCGAAAATGATAGGGTTCGCCGCCATACTCGAACCATTCCGTTACGACGCCACCCTTGAAAACGGTCCGCGCCATTTTCTCAACGGCGGCTTTTGTCCCTTTGATACGATGCCATGCGATAGACTCACGCACGAGCTGACGTTTTGTTGCGATGTCGGCAGACGGCTCATAAAAATCGACATGCCACTCCCAAGCAAGGAGGTCAACGACCTCCTCCGGCAGCTCGTCGAGACGTGGCAAGTGCAGCACCTCGACACACGACGCAATAAGCCGCTGCAGTTCATCATCCACCGCCTTTGCTGCAGCGTATACCTTTTCATCTGCCAGCAAATTTTCCGGCAGAATATCCAGTAGGGACAAATGGTCGATTATTTGAATATCAGCCATCTTCCAGTCCCTCCAATGTGACCGTCTGAACGTCAGCAATAGCTACAGCTCCGATCCCTACGGGCGTAAATATCGGCTCTGTAATCTCTGCGCGCTTTGCTCCTGCCGCGCGTATGCGGTAGTAGAGCTCCGTCGGGTTGATGTCCCGCCCGAGCTTTTCCTTCTGCCATGCCACAAAGTCTGTCACTGCCTCATTCACGCGTTTTTCAATGGCAGCAGACGCTACAGCATCGCCACGGTCAATCCAGTACCGCACGCGAATGTTGTATTTGATAACCTCCGGTGTCTCCACCTTTAGATAATCAGTCAACGGACGTACTTTATCATCGTTGAGCGTATCCCGCACGGCTTTCAGTATCTCCGCTCCCGGCAGGGCCCCACCTTTGAGTAGCGGACGAATTAGGACAACACCTGGACCACCATTCTCAACACTCACGTCGCCGATCAGGGCACTTGCTTTCTTTGCAAAATACACATAGGCTCCCGTTGGCCCCGCCGTTGAAAACTGCTCCGGTGCCTCATGAATGCGTTCACGATAGCTGTCATCGCTCTCCACATCCGCACCGCCTTCGGTCATGGTCGTATTCGCCGCCGAAACGAGGAACGGGACAGGATCCACAATCGTCTTGAGTTCGCCCGCCGCGTATCCATTCCCGAGTTTTCCCGTGACCGTACACGTTGCAGCAGCGAGCGCCGAGGTCTCTCCTTTTGGAATAATAACTGGAGCATCCAGCGCGAACAGCACGCCGTCCCCAGCTGTGACACGCAGCCCTTGTGGGATGGTTGTCGCCATCTCACGCGGTGCAGATAGGATGAGTTTCAGCGTTGTATGTGCCGCTGATGCCGCGATCCGTTCCGTTCCAACAAGTGCGCCTTTATGCTCCAGGTAGTTTCCCTTTGTGTAAGCGAGCAGATTCATCTTTCCAGTATCATCAATAAGGCCGCGCTCCTGCACAATGATCGCCGCCACACCGAGCAGAATCAATCGGAGAGGATCTGCGCGTGCAAGTTTACGCTGCAGCAGCCTCTCAACCGTTCCAATAATGTTGGATTCAATGAGCGCAGGTGCTCTCTCTGCAAAAGACACATCCGGCAAATCATGCAGTTTCATCACGCAGCCTCACTTTCACCGTCGTATTGAGCATACCCTCCTCGCCATCGCCGCGATAAAACACGCCAAGCACCTGTGCACGCGGCTCATATTTATTCACCGCCGCGACAATTTCACTCGTCAGACGCGCCTGCGCCGATGCGATCGGCAAGTCAATGACCTCGCCTGAGATTCCGAATTCACGATCCATCGGAACACTTTTCTTGAGCGTGGTGAGGATCGTCCGCACATTTTGCAGGATTTCCGCTGTGCGGGACGCAGGGGCAAAGTCCACCGCACCGACTTCCTGCGTTACATCATATGTCACTTCTCCTTCGCCTCCTCCGTTTGTTCCTCTTCCTCCGGCTGTTCTTCGTACATCTCAGGCAGATATTCTTTCAGTGTGATTTCGACCTGCGTCACGAGGATACGCCCGCCATGATCGACACGCTCGGCACTCTCGCCGACGCTCTCAATCACCCACATGTGTGCCCCGACCGCCTCATTGCCAAAGATGAGGTACATTGGCTCGCCCTTCTCGCAGAGTTCGCGGAGCTTTGCCGTCTCCTCGGCAGGGCTTACACCAAGCCCGACGTGAAACTGCATGGCAAAGGTTATTTCTTCGCCGTCAGGTGCGATGAACTCAACGAGCGGCTTTTTCCCGATAATCTCATGCGTGGCAAAACGTGCCTTTGTGGAACGCTTATAATCGCGGAACGTACGCACCTCGTCCGTTGTTACCGTGAATACGATGTCGCCGAGTGAGCCGATCTGCTTGTTGATCTGCAGCCACGGGAAACGGTCGCCGAGGTCGGATATGAAGTTATCTCGCACCTTGAGCAATCGTTTTGTCGCGCGCGCTTTGTACGAATCGACGACCTTATCCAAAAGCCCCATGCTATCCTCCTACAAACACATTCCCACTTCCCGTCGTGTGACTGCCCGATTGTCCGCAAGACTTACAAACGGTCGCGTCACCGATGCGGATCACGGGGCGACCGTTGCAAAAGACCGTAGAGCTGCCCGCGACACTCGCAAATGTCCCGCCATGCGGGCAATTCGTCGGACCCGTGTCATTGAGACGATGCAGCCCTTTTCCGTTGACGTATACATTGCCACTCGTAACGCTCACCGTTCCCGTTCGTCCATGCGGACAGCAGGGGAGCCCCTTGTTGCAGGTTCCCGTTGTTGCGTCACCGTCCCTTACTGCTGAAGGCATTGTCTTATCTCCTCTCTAGTTCAACGATATTGTCCGTCCGTTGATGACAACATCCCCCGTGCACTGGATTGTCAGCCCGCCCGTTGCGCGATCAAACTCCACAAATGAGCCATCGGAGAAGTCGATGCGGCGTTTGTCCACGCTGTCAGCGTTCCCCGCGCCCGCTTTGTAGTGTGCTCCGAGAACCCAGCCCGTTGAATGATTCTTGTCGTTCGCGGCGAACAGGCAAACAACCTGCTCACCGATGTCCGGCAGCCAAAAGTCGCGGTTGACCTTGCCGCCGCGCGTGAGAACAGGCAAGATGGGCGATGTCGTTTCATCCTTCTCTTCGAATACCACACGCGCGGCGCAGTCAGCGGGGATAACCTCACTCACGATGCCGACGCGCACCACGCTCCGCAGTGCCTTAGTATCCATCAATAACTCTCCTAAGTTCAATCTTTGTCGTATACCCGCCGCCGATCTCGTGCGAACTGCGCGTAATGAGGTATTTCCCGTCATAGACATGGAAGCCCGCAAGTGTGACGGTATTGGAGGCGAGCAGAGCAAAATTCCCGACCATGGAGAGCGATACCGCCACCTCATCCAGATTTTTCTCACGCAGCTTCTTCTTGGCGAGCTTTTCTGCCTCCTCAATGCTTACCACCTTCTCGTTGACCTCAAGCGTTCGCCCGGTCGTGCGTTTCGAGTCGGTGAATGTGTATTCGATGAGCTCATCCTTCTTCCCGTGCTTGTACTTGACATGGCAGGCACGGTAAATCTCGTGAATGGTTGTCCGGCAGTCAAACGAGATGATATTGTCCTTCCCTTTGGTGATGGTCATGACCGGCTCTGCTGCCTCATATTTTGCAATATCAAAGACGACGACGTTCTTGTCCGTCACCTTGAGCGCAAGTCCCGCATCCTTGCAGAGTTTTTGGAGAAAGGCGAGGTCTGTCTCCTCCGACTGCTCCGCGCGTTCAAGGACGGGATCCTCCGGCGTATCAAAGAAATGCTGCATTCCCGCACCCTCTGCCACGTCTTGCACAATGCGGGAAAGATTCGCCTTCTCCCATGCACGCGTGCGCTCCACGCCGCGCAGATCGGTGTTGTTCGGCACAGATATGAGTTTGATCTTCGCCTCGTTCGGTGGACCCGTATTCGTGATCTCATCGACCTCAAACTTCCCAAAGGGCAGCTCTCTGTTGTCGCCCTCACCTTCCCAATCTGACATTACTAGCGTAATGTCCATGATTGCACCGCGCTCCGGAAACCAATCGCCTCGCCAGAGCGCCTCACGGTCTTCGAGCGTGATCTCCGCGCTGTCTGCCTCTCCGCTGAGGACTTCCCGCACGGAGAAGGACTTGAGAAAACGGGCGACGTCCTGTGATATATCCACATTGTCATACTTGCACTTGACTCTTGCCCGACGCGCTTTCATTGTCTCACCTCTTCCACGGCGGAAGGTTCTTCGCACGGCCGTCTTTCGGTACGGGCGGGATGGTCAACACCGTACCCGCCGAGAATATCGCCGTCCGTACATGGGCGCGATTCGCATCCATCAATATATCCATATATCCACAGTCCCCCATCTGCTCGTATGCAATGAGATCCCATGTGTCGCCGCTCTTCGTTCTGTATTCTTTAGCCAAAAGAGAGCCTCCCTATCTCGCGATTGTACGCCGCCATCTGCTCGGCAAAGGTTCTTTGTACCGTCTGCGCCGCATCTGTGACTGCCTGCTTGACCTTCTCCGGCTGAACGGTGCCGCTGAAATTCAGTGTAATAGAGATCGGCGGCGCGTTCATCAGCCGTACCGCCCCCGACTCAAGCTGTGTCTGTTCCACGCTTTTGTTCACTTCCGAGGTAGCCGCCTGTGTCCGTTGTTGCGGATACGTTGACGACTCACTCGAATCAACGGGTTCCGTCGGCACTTGTGGAAAACGCTGTTCCACGCGCTGATTCTGTGTCGGTTCGACGCGCGCGCTTTCATCCTCCGTTTGTAATGCGCTCTTGGCTTCGTCTTGGAGGTTGCTTTTCTTCGGAGTTCTCTCAACCGCCACAGAGGAACGCGGCTCACCGCCGTCCTCTTGTCCAATACCGAGGAGTTCGCCCGCCTTGCGCCATAGCCCGATCGCACGGGGCGAGCCGTCCAGAGGGATTGCCGCCTCTGCGCTGTCCTCCGCAAAGGTCGTGAGAAATGCACCCTTGCGGTAGATGCCGCCGCGTGCGTTTGCCGCGATCTCCTGTCCTCCTCCGCCGCCACTCTCACCGCTTGCGAAGTTCTTCACGTCCTGGATGATACCCGTCACCATATTCTTGATGCCGCCGAGGACGTTGCTTGCAATGTTCGCCAGCATTCCGAAAATACTGCTGAACACCTCCACGATGCCGTTCCACGCCATCGACCAATCCCCAGCGAATACGCCCGTAATGAAGGTGATAATCCCCGTGAGAACACCGACAATGCCATTGATAACAGATGTTACAATGCCGATTGCCGTCGTAATGACGCTGACGACTACATTTGCAAAGATGATAAACGCGCCAACAAGAACACTGCCGAATATTTCAGCGACGGTCATACCGATATTGATGAGCACGTCGAACGTCCCGCTATGCTCTGCAAAAGCCGCACTCACCTGAGCGAACGCCGCCATAAACGCCGCTCCGATTGCTGCAATTTTCGGCGCGAGCGTATCCACCAACGTATAAAACGCCATTTTCAGCCGCTCTATGGTTGGCTGCATCGCTGTCCATGCGTTGCTGAAAGCGGTCTGAATCCGCTGCCATAGCTGCATGAAGAACGGCCCCACCTTGTCCCAGTTGGCATAGATGAGATATGCTGCTACCGCAATTGCCATAAGAACGATGCCCAGCGGTGAGAACATCGCTGCCATCGACGCCCTGCCGACGTATAAGATCGCCGTCCCAAGCCCGCGAAATGCGGCACTTGCTTTACTGATAGCGCCCATCATGCTGAAATTGCGTGCCATGTTGAGTGCCGCAAGCCCTGCTGCTTTGGCACTTTCGACAATCGCTATCGCTGCATTCATCATGGCGATACGCGCTGCTTGTGCGAATGCAATAATACGAGCAAACGCAAGCTGCACTCCGTTGACGCCCGCCAGAACTCCTGCGCGTATAGCATTTCCTACATTCGCCCATGTAATCGCACGTAGCCTTGCGTAGGTCTCTGCTGCCTGCGCACCAAGTGCTCGATACGTTCCTGCACTCGACGCCGTATTGATCGCCGCCATTGCGCGAGCCTGTGCCCATGTCGCCGCAGTCAAAAGCCGTTGTCCCGCCGCTGTATTGCTTATCATGAGCCAATAGAGCCGCATAGATGCTGCCGCATAGCTGTAGACCGCCGAGGCAAGCTGAAAGCCCTTTACGGCGACAACAAGTGC
>CALALM010000526.1 GCA_937925565.1 uncultured Centipeda sp. | reverse complement strand
CTCGTCTCCTACATCGGCCAGAAGGTCATCATCGACGTGCGCGAAGTCATGTTCCGCAAATTCCAGCGGATGCCGCTCGCGTACTATGACCGCCACCAGACCGGCGAGATCATGAGCTATGTCACGAACGATGTCGGCGCGATCCAGTCTGCGCTCGTGGATAATTTGATCGATATGGTGACAGAGGGCTGCATTCTCATCGGTTCACTTGTCCTCATGTTCTATCTCGATTGGAAACTCTCACTCCTGACGCTTATCGTCATCCCAATGGTCGGGCAGGCGATGAAGATCTTCGGGCGCAAGATCAAGCAGTCGAGCACGGTCATCCAGCAGCGTCTCGCAGAGATCACGGCTCTTCTGCAGGAGAGCTTCTCCGCGACGCGCGTGGTGAAATCCTTTGTGCGCGAAGACTATGAGATCAATCGCTTTGTCGACAGCAATCAACGCAATTTCGACGCCGTGATGAAGAACGTCCAGCAGACGAGCATGCTCACGCCGACGGTCGAATTCTTGGCGGCAATTGCCGTTACCTTCATCGTCTGGTTCGGCGGCTACGAGGTCGTCAACGGCGACATCACGGCGGGTGCGTTCGTCGCGTTCCTCACCTATGCCGTCAACCTTGCGAACCCTGTCAAGCGCCTCTCACGCATCTACGGCAACCTCCAAAAGGCGATGGCGGCGGTTGACCGTGTATTCTCCATTGTGGATCTTGAGGAGACGATTACGGACAAGCCGGATGCAAAACCTCTTCCGCAGGTGGAGGGACGCGTGCGCTTCGACAATGTTGTATTCTCCTATAAGGAGGGGCGTCATGCCTTGGACGGTGTGACACTTGAGGCGGCACCGGGCGAGATGATTGCCTTTGTCGGTCCATCGGGGGCGGGCAAGTCGACCATAGCGAACCTCATTCCGCGCTTTTACGAGGTGGACAGCGGCATGATTACCGTGGACGGACACGACATCCGCGACGTGACGCTTGCCTCCCTGCGCGGACAGATCGGGCTTGTGCCGCAGGAGACAATGTTGTTTTCCACGACCATCCGCGAGAACATCCGCTACGGGCGCCTCGATGCGACAGACGCGGAGATCGAGGAGGCGGCGCGTGCGGCGAATGCACATAACTTCATCATGGAGCTCGAGCACGGCTATGATACGCAGATCGGTGAGCGCGGCGTCAGCATCTCCGGCGGACAGCGGCAGCGTGTCGCGATTGCGCGCGCGATCCTCAAGGATCCGCGCATCCTTATCCTCGATGAGGCGACCTCGGCGCTCGATACGGAGAGTGAAAAGGTTGTGCAGGCGGCACTCGACAACCTCATGGTCGGACGCACGAGCTTCGTCATTGCGCACCGTCTGTCGACCGTCTTTAACGCTGACCGCATCTATGTGATCGACGGCGGGCATATCGTGGAGCAGGGGACGCATGAGGAGCTGCTCAGAGAGGGCGGGCTCTATCAGCATCTTTATGACATTCAGTTTCGGGGAGAGTGATTATGAGATTTCTCTATAACTTAGCGGCAATCCTCATCGTCACCATCATCATACCGATCTTCATGCTGCGCGCGACACGTGAGCGCGGCTTTGTCGAGCGCATTAAGCAGAGCTTTGGCTTCTATCCGCAGGAGACCATCGACAAGGTGGCGGGGAAAAATGCGATCTGGGTGCACGCGGCGTCCGTCGGCGAGATCGTGGCGACCAGCCCGCTCGTCCGCGAGTTCCGCAAAATGTTCCCCGACAGCCCCATTCTCGTCTCCGTCGTCACCACGGGCGGCTATGAGATGGCGCATCGCATCATCAAAGATGCGGACGCCATCATCTACTTCCCGCTTGACCTGCCTTTTCTCGCCTCGCGCGTGGTGGGGCGCATCCGTCCGCGTGTCTTCCTGCCCGTGGAGACGGAGCTCTGGCCGAACTTCCTCAAGAAAGCGAAGCAGCTCGACGTGCCCGTCATGATGGTCAACGGGCGCATCAGCGACCGCAGCGTCAAGCAGTATAAATATCTGCTCGGCATGCTGCGCGAGATGATCGGGACGGTGAAGTGCTTCGCCATGCAGTCGAGCATCGACGCGGACTACATCATGCGGCTCGGCGCGCCGCGCGAGTTGGTTACGGTCACGGGCAACACAAAGTTCGATCAGGCGTATACGAGTGTCAGCCCCGAGGAGCGGGCTACGCTCATCAAGGAACTTGGTCTTACGGGCGCGAGTCATATCATGATTGCCGGCTCGACCCATCGCGGCGAGGAGGAGCTTGTGCTTGCGGCATTTGCCGCCGTGCGTGCCGTAGAGCCAAATGTGAGGCTGATCATCGCGCCGCGCGAGGTGCTGCGCACGATGGAGGTCGAACATCTCTGCCGTAAGGCGGGCTTCACCGTCAATACACGCAAGAATCTGCAAAAAGGCGCGGAGGGCGGCGAGGATATCGTCATCCTCGATACGGTGGGTGAGCTGGGGCGCGTCTACGGACTCGGTGATGTGATCTACATCGGCGGCAGCCTCATCCCGCACGGCGGGCACAATATTCTCGAACCTGCGGCGCACGGCAAGGCAATCATTGTCGGCAATCAGATGTTCAACTTCAAGGACATCCACGCGCTCTTTCGCAACCGCAATGCCGTTGTGACGGTCACGAACGGTGCGGAGCTGACGCATGAGACACTGCGCCTCTTCGGAGATGCGGAAGAACGCGCGCGCCTTGAACACGAGACACTTGCCATCATCAACGAGAACAAGGGGGCGTCCGCAAAGTCGGCGCAGATTCTTGTGGACATGCTTGCGACCTATGAGGCGCACCGTGCACTGCGCTTTCAGCAGCGCATCCGCTCCCATCGGGTGCGGGCGACGCAGAAGGTCGCAAATTTCCAGACCTATTTCATCGACCTTGTACATGACAAGGAGGTGCGCGGTGTCTCGCGCAGACTTATCATGGGGGTCTTTTATGCCTTTTCGCTGATCTACGAACAGTTGGTCAATTTCAAACTCGCCATGTATCGTTGGGGATGGGTGAAAAAGGAGCAGCTGCCCTGTTTTGTCATCAGCCTCGGCAATGTCACCGTCGGCGGTACGGGCAAGACACCGACGGCGCAGCATCTTGCGCGTGCGATTCACGAGATGGGCTACCGCGTAGCGATCCTCAATCGCGGCTACCGTGCAAAGTGGCGCGGTGAGGTCGGCATTGTTTCCGACGGACACACGCTCAAGATGGATGCGGAGACGGCAGGTGATGAGGCGTTTATGCTGGCAAAGCATCTGCCGGATGTGCCTGTGCTGATCGGTCCGAAACGTGCCGTTACGGGGCGCTATGCGATCGAGCATTTCGGTGCGGAGGTGGCAATCCTCGATGACGGCTACCAGCATTGGCAGCTTGTGCGCGATATGGATATCCTGCTTGTGGATGCGGTGAATGTGTTCGGCAACGGGTATCTCCTGCCGCGCGGAACGCTGCGTGAGCCGCTTTCGCACATCGACCGTGCGGATGTCTGCCTCATGACGAAGGTCGATCAGGCGGCACCGGGCGCGATTCAGCACATCTGGGAGACGTTCCGCAGCTACAATCAGGACGGGCTGATCCTCGAGAGCATTCATCAGCCGCGTCAGTTTGTGCGACTATCCGACTGGTATGAGGATATTGCGGCGGGTGGGATTCCCATTACGGAGATGGAGGGCAGGAAGGTGCTTGCACTCTCGGCAATCGGCAATCCTGCATCGTTTGAGCAGACACTTGCCGATCTCGGCGTTGAGATTGTGGAGAGCATGCGCTACCCTGACCATCATGACTACAACGAGCGTGACATGGCGGAGGTGTTGTACCGCGCGGAGACGCTCGGTGTTGAGGCGATCGTCAGCACGGAGAAGGACGCGGTCAAGGTGCCGGGCGACGTGGTGCGCGCGAAGTGGCGCATTCCGATATACGTCATCGCGGTCGAGGTGACGTTCCAGAAGGGCGGAAACGCGTTCTTCCGCACGCTTGAGCAGCAGCTCGCGTCGAAGCTGAGACCTGCAACCTAGTATCACATAGATTTAACATTTGTGAGGTGATCGTATGAAAGTTCTCTGCATTATCCCCGCGCGCTACGCATCCACGCGCCTGCCGGGAAAACCCCTGCGCGACATCGCGGGAAAGCCCATGATCGTGCGCGTCTATGAGCGCGCCGTGCGCGCGAAACGCGTGCAGGATGTCGTCGTTGCAACGGATGATGAGCGCATCCGCGCCGCCGTCGAAGAATACGGCGGACGTGCTGTCATGACGCGTGCCGACCACGCAACGGGGACGGACCGGATCGCCGAGGTCGCGGAAAAGATGGCGGACTACGACCTCATCATCAACGTGCAGGGGGATGAACCGCTCATCGATCCTGCGGTGATTGACGCGCTTGTCGAGCCGTTCCTCACGGACGAAAATCTGCCGATGGCGACGGTCAAGACGCTACTCGTCGATGTGATGGAGATAGCGAATCCGAACAACGTCAAGGTCATCACCGACTGCGCGGGCAATGCCCTTTACTTCTCCCGTGCGCGCATCCCATACGCGCGAAATGCGGGAGCGAAGGTATATAAACATATCGGCATCTATGCCTACCGTCGCGATTTCCTGCTTGACTGTGCACGTATGGAGCAGACACCGCTCGAACTCTCCGAGTCCCTCGAGCAGCTGCGCGTGCTTGAGAACGGGCACCGCATCCGCGTCATCGAGACCGATGCGGTCTTTATCGGTGTCGATACCGAGGTGGATCTTGCGGCAGTCAATTTCTTGTATCGCGAGTGCGGGATTGATTGACCTGTGCACGCGAAAACTCTATAATAATAATTGTGAAATGCGCATTTCATAGATGCAGACGATAACATGATTGTTGAAAGGAGTCCTGAAGATGAACAAGGTGAAGCTGGCGAATTTTGAGATCGGC
>CALALM010000525.1 GCA_937925565.1 uncultured Centipeda sp. | reverse complement strand
TTTCTTCTCTCTTGTTTCTTCTTTTCTTCCCTTGATGGAAGAAAAGAAGGCAAAAGAAGATCAAGGCGGCTGCGGCCGCCAGCGAATTTTGCCTGATACATGATTGTTTCTATGTCTATGGCGGGGAAGTTTGCCGGGTACATGATTGTTTCTATGCGGCCGCCGGCGAAGTTTGCTGGGTACATGATCGTTTCTATGTGTCGGCCGGCGAATTTTGCCTGATACATGATGGTATGTGTATCGATGTCCGTCTTTTTTTTCTGATGCCTGGTTGTATGGGTGTTTTCTTTCATCTGAAATACGTGCTTCGTTTTTACGTGTTCATTTTTTGCTTCTATAAATGTTCTATGCGAAGGGGATGAATGGCGTAACGGGGGAGACTTTACAGCGTGGTGCAGATGCAAGGCGTCCAAGACCGAGGTGGAGGGAGTGTGCTGAAGCACATGACCGATCACCGAGTGTCGAAGGCAACGAAGCAGATGCGCTGCGATGTAAATGTCTCCCATCATTCGGTCTTGATACTCTTCACCGGATTCTCCGCCGCCGCGTGTCGCACATGCAGCGCAACAATAACGATGATGAGGCACAGGAGAAGGAGCCCGGAAAGGGCAAAGAGGTACCACGGGAGCGAAATTTTCTCGCTGAATCCTGTTTGCCATAAGGTGGCGACGTAGGCGGCTGCGCTACAACCTGCAACAAGGGCGGGGAGGGCCATGCGAAGGATGTCGCGTTCGAAAAGTTGCAATACTTCGCCCAGGGTGGCCCCGTTGATTTTGCGTACAGCGATTTCCTTCCGCCGACGATTGATCTCATCACTTGTATAACCCATTAATCCGACCAGGGCGATGAGCAGCGTAATCACAACACCGATCATGACGGCATTGCGGAAGCGCTGCGTATCAGCATAACGGGCGGTCATCTCCGCACGCCAGTCGCTCAACTCCACATCACGGTCGGGCATCAATTTTTGAAGCTCCTGCCGAACGTGTTGCATGGCTTCGGGCGTCATGTGGTGGAACTTCAGAAGTAAATAGTTCGATTCTTCCGGACCGGAGCTATAAAACAAAATGGAGGGACGCTCGTCCTCGTCATGAATAGTTCCGATCCGAATGTCATCATAGACGCCACAGATCGTAAAAGGCTCGTCGTTGTTTGCACCACTATGTTCCGTGACTAAAATTTGTTTGCCCACAGCGCCATCCCTCCAATCTGCAAACGCTTTCATCTTATCCACAAAGCGCCGACTGACCATCACTTCGTGTGACCATGCGACATCTTCTGTAAAGCTCTTTCCCGCGATGATGGGCACTTCAAGCGCTTCTAAAAATCCGTTTCCGCACTCGTAGAGATCGGCTATGTTGAACAGCTCACGGCTGTCATTGGGCAGATAAACATTGTTGCCAGATGTCCCCGTAAAAAATGGCTGATAAAATGTAGACACGGCAGACAACTCGGGCAGCCTCTGCGCCTCATCGATGAGCTTGCGGCGCAGCGTGGAGTCCATCCCGCCCATACTGACATAGGCGAGGTTTTCGTAGCGATATCCCGGATCGTCGTCGATCATGCGGCGGTATTGCAGGGTGAGGTCAGCATCAATGCTGAGCCGTTG
>CALALM010000524.1 GCA_937925565.1 uncultured Centipeda sp. | reverse complement strand
TGATCTCCTGCCAGTCTGCACACGGCAAGGAATTCTCCTCCGCTTCATCGGATTGCTCCGTCCACACGGGAAAAAATCCCGTACGCAGGGCGCGAAATACGGTATCATAGCCCCATCCTCTCCATACCGCCTGTGCTGCGGCACGCAGGAGTTCGGCAAGCGGATGATGACTGCTTGGTCGTTTTGCATCCAGATAGCATGGTATCCCACAATCCGCAAATGCCGACATCAGGAGCCCCTCATAGGTGTCGATATCGCGCACGAGTACCGCAATATCGCGATAGCGATACCCATGTTCCCGCACAAGCCGCAGGATATCGGCTGCCGCCGCCTCTGCCTCAAGGCGCGGATTCGCCGCTTCTGCAAGCCGCAAAGCTCCATCCTCTATGGGGGCGAGATGCACATGTCCGAACAGCTGCGCCTCGACTGCGATAAGCGATGGCTTTCGTGTGCGCTGCTGCCCGTGCATAAGACGGATTTCGGGGGCGGAAGCAGGATCTATTTCCACGAGTAGATGTGTCAGTGCCTGCATGGTCTGATAGGAGCGCGCAAAGAGCCCCGTATCCAGTGTGTTTTCCGGGAGATTGACACGTACGTGATCGCCCTCTTGGCATCCATCCATCGTAAGAGTCACATGAATGGTGTCCGCTGTTTGGAAGAGTTCGCGAAAAACCTCCATTTCCTGCGGATTAAAAAAATCGAATCCGTCGACCCAAATCTCGGCTCCGTGCAGAAAGGGCGCGTCTTTCAGCTGCTTCGCAAGACGATCCATGCGATCGATCTGATCGGTCAGGCGTCCCTCCATGCGCACGGAGAGTTCGTCCATGATAAGCGCGAGTTCCGTGAGTTTTTGAGAGAGTCGCTCCTGCGTATGCGCGCTGTCCTGCGCTGTATCCCGCAAAAGCGCGGGACTCAGGCGATAGCGTTTGAGTTCTGCAATGGCACGTGCGAGGGTTTCGGTAAAGCCCCGCTTGCCGACGGAACGTGCGAAGACGGAGAACTGATCCCTATGACTCAGCAGGATATCCTTGAGCAGGATACGTCTGCCGATTTCACTGATTCGCGGCAGATGCGCCCCCCCTGTTTCGAGGAGTACCTGACGTGCGAGACGTCGAAAGCCGAACACATAGGTCTGCAGAAAGCCCGCACTGTGCGTCAGAGCCTCGGCAAGCGCACGCTCCGCCGCATAGGTCATATGCTCCGGAACGAGGAGGATGCGTTGTCTTCCGAGCGGCTCGCGTACCAGAACCTCTGTCATCGCCGCCAGAGAAGCATGCGTCTTGCCCGTGCCTGCGCGTCCGATGATAAACTCGAGTTTTGCCGTCATAATGCCTCCAAGCCGCCTTGGGTAAAGCGAGCCCTGCTGCCATTTGCCGTGCGCAGGACTTCAAGATGTACGGGAATACGTGCACGCAGCTCCTCCACATGAGAGATGATGCCGACAAGCCGTCCGTCCTCCTGCTGTACCTCGAGCAGCGCGCGGATGGCAACGTCGAGTGTTTCGCTGTCGAGTGAGCCGAAGCCCTCGTCGATAAAGATCATGTCGAGGTGCATGCCACCTGCATAGTGCTGTACAACATCGGAAAGCCCGAGCGCAAGAGCGAGGGATGCGAGAAAGGTTTCTCCGCCAGATAGCGTACGCGAGACACGCGGAAGCCCCGTGTACTCATCGAACACATCGATCTCCAACCCCCACCACTTATTCTTATGACCACCCTCGCCGTGTATGAGACGATAGCGTCCACGGCTCATCACAATGAGGCGCGCGTTTGCTGCCTCAATGACATCACTCAGGATCGAGCGGAGCACATAGGTCTGAAAATGCACCAGATAGGGCGCTTTCGCCGCTGCGACGGAGGCGAGCTTGCCGATCACACGATAACGCTCTGCACGTTCCGCACCGACTTTTTCGAGCTCCTCGATGTCACTCAGCATGCGTCGGAGTGCGCTGCATCGCTCCATGCGGCTCCC
>CALALM010000523.1 GCA_937925565.1 uncultured Centipeda sp. | reverse complement strand
GAGGGGGTAGTGTTCACAAGACGTGTGGGTTCAAGTCCCACCAACCGCACCATTTGGAAATTTTATCGCTGTAGGAAATTACAGCGATTTTTTGTTGCTGTTACTCATGCTTGCGATTTTATGGAGAATACGCTAGAATAATTGCAGGAGGGGAGTTTATGGCACTGGATACGGAAGAAGCACGTCGGGCATTGTACCGAGAAATCGTTCAGAGTTTGACATTGATGGATGATATCTTTATGACGGCGGTGTTTCAGAACAGTCTCCCCTGTGTCGATCTGGTCTTGCAGATTATCTTGGAGAAGCCGAATCTTCGCACGACGAGTGTCGTTACGCAGGACACACTCAAAAATCTTCACGGTCATGATGTGCGGCTTGACATTCACGCCTTTGCGGACGGGCAGGAATTCAACATCGAGATTCAGCGCGCGAAAAGGGGAGCAGAACCACGCAGGGCGCGTTATCACAGCAGCATGATGGATGCGAATGCGCTGCCTGAAGGAATGGATTATAAGAAGCTGCCCGAATCGTATGTGATCTTTATCACGGAGGCAGATGTACTTGGGAAGGGGAAACCGCTCTATCTGATAGGACGAACGATTGAGGGGGATGGGGAGTCCTTTGGCGACGGCTCGCATATTGTTTTTGTGAACTCCTCGATTGTGGATGATACACCTCTTGGCAAGCTGATGCATGATTTTCGGTGCGTGCAGCCCGAGGAGATGTACTATCCTATTCTTGCAGATCGGGCGGGAGCGTTTAAGAATACGGAGAAAGGAGAGATTTATATGAGCTCGAAGTGGGAACAGTTTGTTCAGGAGATCAGCAAAGAGGCGATGGAGCGCGGCATGGAGCGTGGCGCAGAAAATGCGTATCTTTCTTCTATCCGAGCAATGATGGAAAAGTTATCGGTCACGGCAGAGAAGGCGATGGATGTGCTTGCCATTCCGCAGTCGGAGTGGAGCAGGTATAAGGCGATGCTCTAAGAAGTGTTTGTGACATACGAAAAGAACCCGTCGGCATGATTGTCGACGGGTTCTCTTTGTATGTGGGAAAATTTGTTAGG
>CALALM010000522.1 GCA_937925565.1 uncultured Centipeda sp. | reverse complement strand
TCTTGCGAATGAGCTGATTGATCGTTGGCATACTGCACCTCCTTCCTTTGTCGTCATTTCAATGCTTGTGTATGAAAACGCAGAGGCTGCGTTTTTACCGTAGTGTTGCAACCGCCGCAGCGCTCACATCGAGGCGCGCCGCTTCACCAAGCTGTGCCTTCGTCGCCGTGCGGTCCGGGATCATTCCCGCGTCCCCACATGCTGCGAGCAGTTCGCGCAGCACCTTTGCATCGACATCCGATGCGATGAACACCATCTCCGCCGCGCCGCTCTGCACCGCCCTGCACACTTGATGAATGCCGGCGACCGTGCGTGCTGTGCGTAACCTCTTCACAGACATAGTGCACCTCCAAAAAGGGGACTGTCACATAATATCATCCGTCAAAACGCTTGTCAACGCATATTTTACAAAGTTCCTTATTTACACTCCTCCTAGCGTGTCTTTTATATCTCCTCATTTCCACCATGCTGACGCATGGTCCCCCTTCCCCGCAAACGGGGCAGGCTTTTTAGGTGCGCCCTTCAGCGCAGACTCTTCATCAGCAACTCCGGATGACGTACATAGTACGCGGTGAGTTCACAGTACGCGTCACGCTCCGCCGCATAGCGCTCCGTATCAAAGCGCCACGGCAGTGTATCCGTCGTCACGGTCAGTTCCTGTGCGGCTCGCTCACGATAAAACCCGAGTTCCTCACGCGTAATCCACGCATAGGGCGTGACCACCCGCTCGATCGGCTCCGTCAGCGGTTTCTCAATCGCATAGTAAGGGAACCCCTCGGGGGCAATCAGTTCGATGAGTGTCGGTAGGATATTCATATGCCCGCCGATCTCGTTGTGCGCCAAATGCTCCGCCGTAAGCGCGGGATGGTGTATGGAGAACGATGGCAGGATTCTCTCGCGCAGAAGGAGTTCCTGCCGCGCCGAGAGCCCCTCAATGATCGGATTTTCTCCGCCCGCATGGTCGCCCGTCACGATAAAGAGGCTGTCCGGAAACGCCTCCCGCATCTCATTGATGAAGCGACCAAGCGCAAAGTCCCCGTACCATGCACAGCCGAGTCCGCGATACTTTTTCGAGTTTTTCTTCAGCGCAGCTGCCATCTCCGGATTCAGACGCGCAGCATCGAAGCCGCACTCCTCAAACGGAATGAGAAACGGTCCGTGATTCGAGGTCGTATAGAGGAAGTGGAAGGATGGTTCCGCATCCCCCTCGGCACGGATGCGCCGCGCCGCCTCCGCGAGAAAGATGTGGTCGTAGACGCCGAGCCATGTGCGCTGTGCCTCTGTCCCGCAGATATCCGTGCCGCCGTATGCCGCATCAAACCCGAGCGCGGGGATAAAGTGCACGAGGCTCCCCCAGTTCAGACCTCCGCCGTACCAAAAGGAGGTGCGGTAGCCAAGCGCCTTGAGTTGGTGCGCCAACGAACTTGGCAGCGTGTGATTCCAAAAGAGCACGTTCTCATTCAGTTCCAGATCCGCATCATAGACACCGAGCAGCAGACTCACGAGCGACGGCTGCGAGATCATGCCGCTCGAGAGAAAATTGTTGACGCTTACCGTATGCGGCTCCGCGCGAAAACGTGCACCGAACTCCATGAGATTGAGCGCGGCATAGGGTGCATCAAAGAAAACCTGCCCGTAGCTCTCACCTAAAAGAAAAAAAATGTGGCGTGGCTTCGTGATGCGCGCGCCCCGTGCCGTCCGCTGAAATGCCTCAAGCGGTGCATGAGCAAAGGAACACCCCGCCGGCAGCACTGCACGCATAATCGTGTGGCTCTCCTCATCGGAGTGGTGCAGGATCTCCTGCACGGGACGCTTCCACACCATCTTGAGCGCGATGAGATCGTCCATCGTCGCCTTGCCGAGAACGGCATCCTCCTTGACAAGGGCAGGCACCTCATCCCACTCGGGCTTTAAGCGATGGCGCAGCGTCCCTCCGTAGCGCAGCCAGTAAAAAAGAACAATAGAAAGAACGAACACAAGCGCATTGACGGCATACTGTCCCGCCCCATCCGTCACGGTCGGATAGGACAGCGACGGCAGGGAAAGCGCGGCATTCCCTGCAAGGAAACAGAGCGCGAGATACGGCAGATAGCCAAGGAGCACCCATGCGCCATGATTTTGATGAAAGAAAATGTCGGCAAAGTTCCGCTTGTCCGCATTTTTCCCGAGCCAGATTGTCTGGTTGAACGTATCGTGAAAGTGCGCATAGAAAATCATCTTGCCGATGAACGCCGTATAGAGAAGTGCCGCATAGAGGAGGAAGAGCGTCACACGCACCATGTCACCTATGGCAAAGTACGCAGGGATAAACGCCCCCGGCACTGAAACAAGGAGCAGCGGCACAAGGAATACATAGGCATTGAAGTCCATCCCCCACCAGAATCCGTACCGGAAGCAGGTCAGCCACTTCCCCCATTCGCCGCGCGGTGACTTCTTCGGACGATAGACCAGAATGAAGATCAGACGAAACACGGCACAGATAAGGGGCGGCAGGAGGAAGATCTTGAGATCCTGCTGCATCCCCAAAAAGAAATCACTGAACATCCGATAACCTCACAAATAAAACAGGGATCTGCATGAAATTTTCTGTTTCTCATGCAAATCCCCATCTTTATCGCACCACATGAATCCTGCTCCGCCGCTTCTCCGGTTCCTCCGCATCCTTCTTCGGCGGGGGCGTCTCGCGGCTGCGATCGGCGATGCCGAGCAGCATGCCCATGCCCGCCATCGTCACAATCAGCGACGAGCCTCCGTAGCTGATGAACGGCAGCGGAATACCCACGACAGGCAGGAGTCCTGCAACCATCGCGAGATTTGCGAGCGCCTGTCCGAGCACGAGGAAAATGATCCCGAGCGCGAGCACCTGCCCGAACGTATCCTTTGCCCGTACCGCTACGCGCATACAGGCAACAAGCAGCACCGCAAACAGAAAGAAGATCAACAGCACGCCGAAAAATCCATGCTCCTGACTGAAGATCGCAAACGCAAAGTCCGTATGAGCCTCCGGCAGATACTCGTACTTGCTCACACCGTCGCCAAACCCCATGCCGAAGATACCGCCCGAGCCGATCGTCGAGAGCGACTGCACCATCTGATAGCCTGCATCACGCGCGTCCGACCACGGATCGATCCACACCTCGATGCGCCGCATACGATAGGGCTGCAGCGTTCCAATCGCGAATGCCAGCCCGAGTGTGAGCGGCACAATCCAGAACCAGCGACGCGGCGGGACAAGCAGAACGAGCGCCATCAGAAGCGGCACACCGAACACAATACACGCCGTGCCGAAGTCCGGCTCGCGATAGACGAGAAACGCCATCAGGAGAATTGCGCCAAACGGTGTAAAGACGCGTCCGCCATCCCGCTCAAGACGGAAGTGTTCCTTGTTGAGCACCGCCGAGATCGAGAACGCTCCCATCAGCACCGCCATCAGCTTTGCGAACTCCGCCGGCTGAAAGCTCAGGGGACCAAAAGCAAGCCAACGCTGTGCACCGTTCACCGTTTTTCCCACGAAGAGTACGGCAATGAGCAAAACGACGGTAATGCCCATACCGACGAACATCAGCCCGCGCATCCGCTGATAGTTCATGCGGCGGCAGAGCCAGCACGCAACAATCCCGATGAGCATCCATTGCAGATGACGCTGCAAAAAGTAATACGGATTCTCAAAATTCATCGCCGCAAGCACATAACTCGAACTGAACACATTGATCATCCCCGTCACGAGGAGGATCACCATGATGATGACAATCGGCTCCGTCTCACTCTTGAAGAGGGTATAGCGCGTACGCATTACCCATGCTCCGCAGGCGGATGCGCCACAAGCCGTCCGATCTTCGCGCCGCGCGCGCTGAACTTACGCTCGTACTCCGTCATAATGTTGTCCTCTTCACCGAGCGCGTGCAGATCGTGCGTCACATTGGAAAGCTGCCACCCCTCCCGCTCCATCGTTTCAATCGAGTAGTCAAACAGTCCCATATTATCCGTCTTAAAGCGAATCTCTCCATTCGCCCCCAACAACGCAGCATAGTGCGCGAGGAAAAACTCGCTTGTCAGCCTGCGCTTTGCATGGCGCTTCTTCGGCCACGGATCGGAGAAATTCAGATAGATGCGGTCAACTTCCCCGGGCGCAAAGAGTTCCATCAGATGCACCGCATCAAAGACAAGCAGACGGAGATTTGCCAGCCTGCGCTCCGCCGTCTTGCGCGCGGCGAAGTAGAGCACCCCCTGCTGCGCCTCGAGTCCCACATAGTTCACATCGGGATGCCGCGCGGCAAGCTCCGTCAGGAAGGCCCCCTTGCCCACGCCGATCTCCACATGAAGCGGCGCTGTACGTCCGAACGTCTCCGTCCATCTGCCTGCAAACTGCGTCCAGTCCCCGCCGAGCGGCGTGACGAAATCCGCATAGTCCAGAATCGCCGTATCAATCCACGGTTTTCGCCTAAGTCGCATAGCCCTTCCCATTCACCCCGTTCGCGTTGCCTTCCATGTGAATACGCTGCACTCCCTTGATCGGGAGCGCAGCGCACACAGTCAATATTACCAGATCTTCC
>CALALM010000521.1 GCA_937925565.1 uncultured Centipeda sp. | reverse complement strand
GCATCCTGCTCGTCCTGACGCTCAAGCTCTATCCATTCATCTACCTCTATGCGGCAGGCGCGATGAAGAACATCGATGCGGCGCTGATCGAGGCGGCGGAAAGCCTCGGGTGTAGCGGTGTCCGCAAGGTGGTGACGGTCATTGTGCCGCTCATCACGCCGACGATTCTCGCGGGCGCGCTTATGGTCTTTATGAACGCGATGGCGGACTTCGGCACGCCGATGCTGATCGGCGAAGGCTTCAACGTCATGCCGGTCATGATCTACTCGGAGTTCATCAATGAGGTCGGTGATCAGGCGAACTTTGCGGCGGCGATGGCAGCGATCATGGTCGTCATCACCTCGACGATCTTCCTGCTGCAAAAATACGTCGTGAGCCGCAAATCCTTTACGATGAGCTCGCTGCGTCCCATCGAGATGAAGGAGATGAAGGGCGCGGGGAACACACTCATGCACGTCCTGATCTACCTGCTCGTTGCACTCTCGATGATTCCGCAGCTCGTCGTTATCTACACATCGTTTCTTGAAACACGCGGCGCGGTCTTTACGGGCGGCTATTCACTCGATAGCTATACGACGATATTCAGTAGCCTCGGTACGGCGATTTCGAACACCTACCTTTACAGTACGGCTGCGATCCTTGCCATCGTCTTCCTCGGCATGACGGTTGCATATCTCACGACACGGCGCAAGAGCGTGCTCACGGACATCATTGACACGCTCACGATGTTTCCGTACATTATTCCCGGCTCGGTGCTGGGCATCACGCTCCTGCTCGCGTTCAATGATGAGCCGATCCTCCTTTCGGGAACGGCGCTCATCATCATTATCTCGCTTGTCATTCGGCGTCTGCCCTACACGCTGCGCTCGAGCTCGGCGATCCTCTACCAGATCAGTCCGAGCATCGAGGAGGCGTCGATCAGTCTTGGTGCATCACCCCTCAAGACCTTCTTTAAGGTGACGGCGATCATGATGCTGCCCGGTGTCATGAGCGGGGCGATCCTCTCGTGGATCACGGCGATCAACGAACTCAGTTCCTCGGTCATCCTCTTCACGGGGGCAACGAAGACGATGTCGGTTGCGATCTACACCGAGGTCATCCGCGCGAGCTACGGAACTGCGGCGGCGCTCTCGACCATCCTCACGCTCACGACGATCCTCGCGATGGTGATCTTCTTCCGCGTGTCGGGGAGCAAGGATGTCACATTGTAGATGATGTGTTCTCAGGCAAATGCCTTTTGCATAGATGTCTTTTTGTTCAAAGGAGGTCTTTTCATGAAACTCAAGAAAATGTTTGCCGTCCTTGCCGCATCGCTGATGCTGGGCGGCGCCCTCAGCGGCTGCGGCGGGGGAGAAAAACAGGCGGCAGCGGACGACAATTCGCTCGTCATCTACTGCCCGCACCCGTTGGCGTTCATCAATCCCCTCGTCGAGGAGTTTGAGAAGCAGAGTGGCGTGAAGGTCGAAGTCATCGCGGCGGGCACGGGCGAACTCTTAAAGCGCGTTGAGTCCGAGAAGGCAAACCCGCTCGGCGATATCTTCTGGGGCGGCTCGCTGAACACAATGAAGCCGAAGGCGGATCTCTTCGAGAACTATACCTCGGTGAACGAGGATCACATTCAGGCAGCGTTCAAGAACACCGAGGGACCGATGACGCGCTTCACGGACATCCCGAGCGTCATCATGATCAATACGAATCTCCTCGGCGATGTGAAGGTCGAGGGCTATGAGGATCTCCTGAACCCTGCACTCAAGGGAAAGATCGCATTTGCCGATCCGTCGAAGTCCTCCTCGTCCTACGAGCACCTCATCAACATGCTCTATGCAATGGGCAACGGCGATCCCGACAAGGGGTGGGACTATGTGGAAAAATTCTGCCGCAATCTCGACGGCAAGCTGCTCTCCGGCTCGTCTGCGGTCTACAAGGGCGTTGCGGATGGTGAGTATGCCGTGGGTCTTACGTTTGAAGAGGGCGGTGCGAAGTACGTCGCGGACGGCGCACCCGTGAAGCTCGTCTATATGAAGGAAGGCGTCATCTCAAAGCCCGACGGTATCTACATCATCAAGAACGCAAAGCACATGGCGAACGCGAAGAAGTTCATCGACTTCATCACGAGCAAGGAGGCGCAGAGCATCATTACGGCACAGCTCCACCGCCGCTCCGTGCGTGACGACGTGGATGCGCCGGTCGGACTCCTGCCGAAGGATCAGATCAAGATCATCGACGATGAGGATGAACAGGTGGTCGAGAAGAACAAGAAGGCATGGCTCGATAAGTTCAAGGATATCTTTACGAGCGTGCAGTAAGGGAATCACTGATAACAATACCGAGGGGAGAAATCCCTTCGGTATTTTGTATTTGGAAAAGATTTTGTTATAATGAATTGAAATTGACTGAATGAGCGGAAAGGATGGACTATGCGGCGCTTTCAGGATGAAGTGCGCTCTGCACTCTTAAAATATGCACTCATACCGGGCTTTCTCATCGCCTTCATCTGCATCCTGCTTGCCGCCGTCTATTGGCAGCGGAATGTGGCGGCGCGCACGGAGGAGGAAGCGCGGATCGCGGGCGAAATCTTTACGGAACTGACGCATGACTATGAGTCGCGTGCGGCTGTGATCGCGATGCATGGCATCGGGGGCCTCTATGCGGATGGGGAAGGGCGCCGTGTATTCTTTGAAAATTTATATGCAGAGCTGAATTTACACGGCGAACTCCCGCGTTTTTATCTCCTCGATCAGGAGCGCCGCGTCCTCTTTCAGACGCGCTCCGATGTCCCCGCATATCTTGCACTGCCGACCGCGCGTTGGGGTGTTTTTTCACGCATGGAGGAACAGGCGAGCAGTGTGCAGGAGTTTGTCCCGCAGAATGAACGTGAGTGGGACTACGTTGTCGGTCAGGCAATCCGCGCACCGCAGACGAGCGGGCAGACAACTGCGGAAACAGAGGGGTATGCAGTCTTTGTCCTATCCGTACGCGAGCTTGAGAAACGACTCCAGACCGGAGAGAAGATGCACTTCGTCATCGCCGACCGCGAGGGACGTGCGCCGTTTTCCACGATGACAATCTTTCGCGATGCAGTCTTTCATAAGGTCGTGCCGAAACTCGTGAACGCGCATGGATTGATCGAGTTGGACGGGCAGCAGTTCTATGTGGCGCAGGAATCCGTGCTTGACGGGGGGTTCGTCGTCTATGCCATTCTGCCTGTCGGCAACCGCATTGCCCAGTTTGCGACGGGGGCGGCAATCCTCTTCGCCGTGCTCCTCCTCATGGTGCCGCTCATCTTCTTTCGCGTGCGCCGCGATATGGCGGAGAAGACACGTGCGATGGATGAAATCGTCGAGGCATTCCGCGCCGTACGGCATGGAGAATTGGATCGTGAACTAGCCATTCGTACGGGCAACGAATTCGAGGAGATCGCGGGTGAGTACAACCGCATGGTACGAAGTCTTGTTCGCCTGATGCAGGAAAATGAAGAAAAGGCGCGTGCAAGCGTGCTTTCTGAATTGCGGCAGCTTGAGTCGCAGTTCAATCCGCATTTTCTCTTCAACACACTTGAGAA
>CALALM010000520.1 GCA_937925565.1 uncultured Centipeda sp. | reverse complement strand
ATACGACAACACTCTTGTATTCGCTCATGATCGTTTCTCCTTTCCTCGTTCCTTAGCTCTTGAGCACTGCCGGCTCTTTGCTGAGCTGTACGCCCTGCTGACGCTGTACGTATGCCGTCGTAAAGTCCGTGAGCCAGCCGCGCAGGAAGTTGACGATGAGTCCGACCAACAGATAGCGCAGTGCAAGATCGGTGTACGGCAGACCGAGCGTGGTGATGCCGTTCGCAACGCCGAGGAAGACGAACATCTCGCCGGGGTTGACGTGCGGGAACATGCCGTTCATCGTGTGGCAAGCGGACGAGGATGCCGCGTAGTAGGAGGGCTTGTAGTACTCGGGCAGGAATTTTCCGAGCGAGAGCGCCATCGGGTTGCAGAGGAAGAACACGCCGATGAACGGGAGGACGACATAACGCGAAATGGGGTTGCCCGCGCAGAGGTGGGCAAATTTCTCAACGCGCTCGTTGCCGACAAAGAGCACGATCGCGTTCATCGCAACGAGCAGGCAGACGAGCGTCGGGATGATGCCCGTGACCCATCCGATCAAGGTCTCACCGCCCTTGTTGAACATGCCGATGAAGCCTTCGGCAAAGAGGATAAGCGTATCCATATTGGTCTCCTTTCAATGGAAACAACTCTTATGCATGACTGGCAAGGGTTTCCCCCTGCTCCTGATAGATGATGTACTCCTCGCGCGCACCGAGGACGGCGCGGCGCGTCTGACGGTCATAGGAGGCGACGGACGCCTCATCGAGGTCGAGCAGATTTCTGCCGCTAAAGTCCTCGAAGGGGCGAAAACCTGCAAATACGGTGACGCCCTTCATGATCTCACCGCGCAGGATGTTGCACTGTGCATCGATTACGAAGAGTACAATCGCCCCGGCGACAAAGCGTCCCTTCGCCTTGCCGATGGCGACACGTCCCTCACGGCGCATCTCCTTCACGTGCGCCGCGAAGCGACGAAATTGGAGAATGCTCAGGACGAGCTGAAGCACCCACATGGTGACGGCGATGAGTACAAGCCACAGCATAGTTTTCGCCCCTTTCGTATTACTCATTTAACAAAATTCTTGCGGTCTCCTCATCCGTGATGAGGACATTGATATAGCGTCCGCGCAGCGCTCCGAGAATCGCGGGCACCTTTTCACGCGATGCCGCCATGCCGATGCTGTAGGGCAGTGCACGGAGACGCGCAAGCTCGACAGCGATGATGCGATCGTGAAACTCGGTGGTAACAGGGCGTCCCTCGATGTCGTAGAACATGGAGCAGATCTCACCGACGATGCCCTCCCGCAGGAGGCTTTCGATCGCCTCGCGTCCGAAGCTGCCCATCCAGACAAGATTCGAGGACTTCACAGGAGCACCGATACCGACAATGCCGATATCGAGCTTCTCCCAGAACTTCGTGATCTGCTCGAAGTTCACGTCCTGCCGAATCGCCGCCGCGATCTCTGCCGTGCGTGCAATCGCGGGAGCGTAAATGTAGTGACTGCGCCCGCCGAACGCATTTGCAAGCTCGTAGCAGAGCGTGTTCACATGGAGGTCGCTGTCAACGCTCTCCGGTCCGCCGTCGAGCGGAACAAAGTCCGCGTCGACGGGATGCAGACGCTCTGCCGCCGCATAATGCGTCAGCTCGCGAATGCTTGTCCCCCATGCGATCCCAATGGTCTGTCCATCCGACGCAATCCGCCGCAGGAGGCTGAGTCCTGCCTGCGCCATGCGCTTCTTGACCTGCGCGAGATCAATGCTGTGTGATACAACATATGCCTCACGGAGACCGAAGCGGCGTTCCAGCGCACTCTCAAGCTCCTCGTTACTGTCTGTCTCGACCGTGATGCGCACGATTCCGGCGTCGAGGGCACGCTTTAGGTACTTGCTGACCGTTGTGCGGTCAACGCCGAGACGCTGCGCGATCTCGCTCTGCTTCAGACCATCCGTATAGTAAAGATTTGCCGCTTTGATAAGGATCCGTTTATCAACGGCCTGCATGTCACGTCCTCCTTGGAGAAACAACTTTCACGTATGTGATACATCAGCGCTTTTGTCATCCTGACAAGCTGACTATAACGCCTGCAAGAATTTATTGCAACAAAAAAAACCGTGTTCTCACGAAAACACGGCTTTTTTATAGATTTTCATCCCAGATCATCACTTATGTGAAGCATTTGTCACATAAGTGATGATCTCTTTTACTTGTCCATCATCGCATACATCCACTCCCGCAAAACACGGGCATGATTAATCTCAGGATCCTTCGCGCCATAGAGCAATGTGATATTCTCCCCTGCTTTGAGATGCTCGGCGACGGTGACCATATGCGTTGGTCCGGCCGTACCGGTCGAGAGCTCCACGCGGTATTTTTCGGCAAACTCCGCAAAGTGCTCCGCCTTGTGCCCGAACCATGTGCGTAGCTCCGGCGACGGAGCAATGTCCTTCCACCAGTCCGCGAGTGCCGCACGCGACTTGGAGATGCCGCGTGGCCAGAGGCGATCGACGAGCACGCGGAACCCGTCATCCGGCTCTGCCGCCTCGTAGATGCGCTTGATGCAAATTTCCGCCATGTTACCCCGCCTCCCGTTCCATATAGTCGCGCACAGAGGTCGTCTCCCCCGATTGGAGTGCATCGATCAGGCGATTGATACGCGGTGGCGGTGTCCATGCGAGCGGCAGGAAGCAATCCGTGCAGCTGTTATACATCGCACGCAGATCGTTCTCCGCATGGCGACGTAGAAGGGCATACTCTGCCTTGCGATGCTCATAGCGGCGCCCGGCACGCAGATAGCCGATCGTCGTGACCACTCCCCAGAGGACGAAGTAGTACGCCCAGATGAAGTTCGGCAGAAACGGTGACAGCGGGAAATAGACGAGTGCCGCGACGAGTCCGCCGACGAGCATCCAAAGACCGATGGATGGGCGACTCATTCCACTTTCAATGTAGTCCAGATCCTCAACCACCTGATAGAGATTGCTGTGCTGTACAAAGTAGCCCTTCATCCGTTGGAGGCCTTCGATTTGTGCCGTACGATCCTGCGGAATCGGAGCCGGCGTATTCAACACAATTTCCTCCGGCATGGCATGTCTCTTCTGTGCTGCCGTATCCGCAATAAAGCTCCATGTATCGAGTTCATCATCGATAAGGGCCCGCTCGCCGCAATGCGGGCAAATACGCGTAAGTCCCTCGATTTTTGCTCCACATTCCTTGCAAATCATATTATTCCTCCTTACTGTTAAATTTTTATTACGTATTTTAACATACATCGCCATTTTTGTCTAATGAAAAAGTCAGTATACACAAAAAGGCTGCTATGTGAGATTCTCAGCTTCACATAGCAGCCTTATTCGTCCTTTCCCCGCATGTGGGGCAGGCTATAAGGGAGTTATTCTTTTTCCCGCCGCTTCTTCGAGCGATAGCCGAGCCACAGCACGAGCAGCCATGCGGGCAGGATCGGCACGGCGAGCTGCATGCCCGGAATCTGCGCCATCATGACGACAACGCCGATGAGGAACCCGATGCAAAGATAGTTGATCCACGGATAAAACGGTGCACGGAATTTGATATGCCCCCTCTCGCGCTCCATCTTGCTGCGAAATTTCAGATGCGTCACAACGATCGTCACCCAGCTGATGACGGCGGCACACGTTGCGATCGAGATGAGGTAGAGGAATGCGTCGCCCGGGAAGAAATAGTTCAGAAATACCACAATGAGGGTAATGCCCGAGGAGATCAGAATGCCGAGCACGGGTACGCCGCGTGCGGAGAGACTCTTCAATACGGATGGCGCGTCTCCGCGCTGTGCGAGTCCGTAGAGCATGCGG
>CALALM010000519.1 GCA_937925565.1 uncultured Centipeda sp. | reverse complement strand
CTCTCCATCAGGCTGGTAGAGATAAAAATAACTGTCACTTGCCTTGAGAATGGTGGTTTTTGCCATCAACGAGAAATATGTGTGATCCTGCTCTATGATACATTTTGCTACAGCTATCGTTTCCGTGATAACAGGTGGCGCGACTTCGAGCAGTGCACACAGTCCCGCAATATATTCAAGCAGCTTTGCATTCTCCTCATCGCGCAGGAGATAGTTTCGGCTCTTCCTCCTCACGCAGGAGGTAGAGGAGCATGGAATCGAGCAGAAAGCCGTTCGTAAGGTCATCGCGGCGGATGCTCTCGACACATTCGACAACCCTCTCTCCTGTCAGCGCGTGCGCGGCGGGCAGCAGTTCTCGCACATCCTGCGCATAGCCCGCGCCCTTTGCGACGCGGTAGAGGTGCATCCACTGTGCTTCCTTTGCCTCGGCGGTGGTGAGGATGGTCATGAGGAGCAGATAGTAGTTCTCAGGCATGGTGCTGCGCGCGGCGGGGTGTCCCGTATAGGGATGGTTCTCTCCCTCGTAACGCAGTCGCGCAAAGTCCAAATTTTCCATGTGTTCCTCCTAGGCACGGGCAAGCTCGCGCTGCATATGGGCGAGAAGTTCCTGCTTGTAGGATGCGCCGCCCGGCAGTTTGCTGATCTCGGCACTGACGTTTCGGAACTCGCGCTCCATGTGGTGCAGGATGTCATCGTCGATGCTCAGACCGCGCTGTTTGAGAAGGTTTTGCACAACGGCGGCGGCATCTGTGCGACGATCCTCGAGGAGGTCGATCTCGCTCGGCTCGGGCAGGGCAATCCCGACTTCGTCGGCAACGCCTTTCAGCTCGGTGAAGAAGTCAAGCTGAAGCTCTTTGAGTGCCTCCTTTGTCTCCGTCAGCTCCTGTATCTTCTCCCGCACCTCGCGGGCAAAGGAGGCAAGTCCATCCTCGACCTCCGGCACATCGCCGACATGGGTGAGGGCGCGGTTCAGTCCGACAAGACGGCGCTTTTCCTCGTGAATGACTTCGTCATAGTAGTTTTTGCAGGCGGTAAAGAGTTTCTTGAACTGATAGGCAAAGTCCGCATCATGCTTGCCCGTGTCGAGGCGTGTGAGATAGCTCGCCACAGCATCGCGGTCGCAGTCTGCACCTGCGCGGCGCGAATAGGTCAGAACGTCCTCGTAACGGATGCCCTTCTGGTCGAGTGCGGCGTGTACACCGTCCGTCATACGGTGGAGATCGTCCGCAGAGGGGACTTTGTCCGCCTTCGTGATGATGATGAGCTTCGGAATGTTCTTATCGAGGGCATTCAGAAAGTCGAGATCGTCGTTGCTGATGATGCCGGCATCGGCAGGGACGAACCAGAGGATATAGTCGCTCGCGTTCAGCTGACTGCGTGCAATCTCGGCATCCGTGCGTGCGGAGTAGGCGGCACTGTCGGGCTTAGAGTAGCCCGGTGTGTCGAGGAAGGCAATCCCTGCATAGGCGTGGAGCGGTGTCTCGATAAACACGCTGCGCAGGAGATGTCCGAGCGGGGCTTCCTCAGATTCCTCATCCTCGCCGAATCCGTGCGCGAGGGTGCGAACGTCCGCAATCTGCATGGGGACGCTCGCACCAAAGATATTGATGCCGCGTGCTGTCTCGTCTGTGCCGCTCAGAACGTAGGCGGGGACGGAGGTGGAGGGAGTGACGGCGGTCGGCAAAAGGCGTGCGCCGCCGAGCAGAGCGTTGAGAAAGCTCGACTTCCCGCTGCTGAACCCGCCGCCAAGCGCGACGATGGTCTTGCCGATGAGCGGGCGAAAGAGCAGGAAATCATAGAAGCGGTCATAGATGTAGCAAAAATCGAAGTAGAGCGCGGGGAAATCGGGCGGGGCATTCTTCTCAAGTGCCTCGGGCAGACGCTTCTTGATGGTGTTCTCAAGTTCCTCAAGCCGTGCGGGCAGAATCCGCTCATCGCGGTTCGGGTCGATGATTTTCTTGAGGAGGGAAATTTGCTCCTCGGGTGTGATGTTGGTCATGGTAATCTCCTTTTTGGGGTTAATAATATGGTTTCCAATATGAGCAACTATGGAAGGTGTTATCGCTCGCGTTTGATAGATATAGGCAAATTATACGTCTAGAATCATTATACCAACCTTTGGTTGAGCATTTGTCAAATTGACAATTCTTTATCGCAGAATCTTCATTAGCAGCAATAATAAATACCTTTGATGCACTGGCTTCGGTATAACAAGCTAAGAAATTGCAACGTATGATGTTTGTTTTCCTTACAGAAATTAGCTGTTCCTTGTCCTTGCAGGTGCAGCGCGTAAACTCTGAGCTTGTCATGTTGCTACTGACTAAATCGAGCAGCGAGGCATCACAGACAGTACAATCTGAGAATGTACAATGCTCTATTGTTGCATTATATAAGGAGAGTACACGAGTTTTAGCAGTTATATTTTTGAACGTACACTTTGTTAGTACGCTTGCTTTTCCTGCCAATAAATGGGTGCTTCCTGTATTGGCATTTTTTTCGTAGAAATGGCATCCAGTGAAAGCAACTTCTTTTTGGGAGGTTTTTATTGTGCTATTTTCAAAATTGCAGTCATGAAATGATATTTTGTCCGCTTCCCATGTATCTAAATTCAGTGTTGCATTACTTGCTTCTACGCAAAGTACAATCAAATGTTCAGATGCTATGGATTCGATCTGTACGAGATCGTTGACGACAGCTGTCTTATTTGGGGAATACAAATAAAAGTAGCTTTCTCGAGCACGGAGATGTATCGCTTCTCTCATTGCTGCAAGATACGCTTCACGGTCTTGTGCTATGATGATTTTTGCCGCCTGTATAGTTTCATTGACCGCCTCGCGTGGTGCGCCGATTAACGCAAATAGCTCTGCAATATATTCAAGTATAGCCGCAGACTCTTCGCGCAAGAGTGCGAGCAGCATAGCGTCAAGCAGGAAGGCATTGACGAGGTTATCACGATGCAGACTCTCCACACACTCGATGATTTTCGCGTCCGTGATGGCATGCGCGGCGGGCAGGAGGTCGCGCACATCCTGCTCATATCCCGCCCCTGCCGCGACGCGATAGAGGTGCATCCACTGCGCCTCCGTCGCCTCGGCAGAGGTGAGGACGGTGAGGAGAAGCAAATAGTACAGCTCGGGCATGGAGCTGCGTGCGGCGGGATGCCCTGTATAGGGATGCTTTCCACTCTCGTAGCGGAGGCGGGTGAAGTCCGTTTCCTGCTTTGCCGCGCCGCTTTCCTCCTCCAATGCCGTACGGATGCGCTCAAGTGTCGCATCTGCTTCCTCCACCTGTCCGCGCAGGTTTGCGATAATATTTTTGAGCAGGGCAATTTGCTCGCTCATTGTCTGTGTGCTCATTTCTTTTTCCTCATGCAGTCAGCAGTTTCTGTACGGCATCGAGATCGGTGCGCATCTCGGTAAGGCGTGTCTCGCGCTCGGCGGCTGCCTTTTCGCGACTCTCGCGGAGATCCGCAAGTGCTTTTTCCTGCACGGCGATCTGCCCCTTTGCTTCGTCCTCAATCATCTGGTTGATATCACTGACTTGCTGAGTCAGACCATCGCGAATCACGCCTTCTGTCTCCGTTACAATCTGTGGGATGATAACATCGTGCAACTGTTCATGTACTTTTTGGCGACGCTCTTCCTGGACTTTTTTGCGAGAGAAGAAGGAGATAATTTCCTCCAACACCTTTTGGATGAGGATGACGACAGGACCTCCTGTGCGCCCGATAATTAGGAGAATAAGAGGGAGAACTTGTTTTGCGATTTCCTTTGTCGCCGTATCGGTATCAATCTTCTGGATGTCTAGATCCGACAGCTGCGCAGAGACGTTGACCTGTATGACCGATGTCAGTTTGTGCAGATAGCGGTGTAGGCGCGGCTCGAAGTCCTCCTTTAGTCCCTCAAGTGCCGCTTGCCGCACAATAGCGTTGACTTTTGCAGAGATATCGGCGTTGTTCAGCACCATGCGTTCGAGGTCACTCGCCGCACCGGAGAGTGCGGCTTCGACACGGCGACCGATGTTTACACTGCTCTCGTCAATCTGGCGTACGAAGGCTGTTTTTTCCTTTTCGATGCCCTCCTTCATGCGTTCGAGTTCACGGCGGCATTTCTCCTCCTCTGCGGCAAGTTCATCGGGAGAGAGGTCTGCCTTCTTGATGGAGGCGGTCAGATATTGCTCCGTGCGGGTGGCTTCGCTTCGGATGCGAGCGCGTGTGTTTTTCTCGAAGATGGTCTGGCTCTCAGACTCAATTTTCTCAAGGATGGCGGAGAATTCGGTGATATCCGTGTTCTTTTTTGCATTCGTTGTGACGAGTGCAATGTCCGTCAATCCGAGATACTGTGCCGCGTCACTACGAATCCGCTCTTTTGTTTCTGCGAGCTGTTCCTCCGTGACCTTGTCCGCCTTCGTGATAACGAGGTAGACGGGCATATCGTGAAGCTTCAGCTCCTGCAGGAAGCGTACAATGCTCTCAGCGATGAGTGGCTCGGAAGCATCAAAGGCGATGATGTAAGCATGGCTCTTAGAGATGTATTCGTCGATGGCGCGGTTGTGCATCTCAATGCCGGAGTCGAAGCCGGGCATATCGACGATTTTGACCGTGGAGATGGCTTTCAGCGCGGGATTATTGAGGATGAGTTCGATACTGTGCATGTCCTCAACACGATAGTCTGTGTCCATGAATGCCTCAAGCGAGATTTCGTCCTGTGCGCCGTTCTTGCGGTGGAGGATGACGCGCTCTGAGCTGCCCCAGCGCAGTTCGGTCGGGATGGCGGTTTCGGGGGTAATCTGTATACGCAGGTAGTTCTTGCCGAGCAGGGCGTTGATCAGAGAACTCTTGCCCGTACTGAACTTGCCGACGATGGGCGTAATGACGTAGAACTGGTCGAGGGTGGCAAGTGCCGTACGGAAGCTCTCCTCTGCAATCCCGTATTTTTCCTCCATTGTAAGGATGGTCTGCATATCATGGCGGCAATCTTCAAAGCGTTTTGTGTGTTCCATGTCTGTTTGCTCCTTTAGTTTATGAAAATCTATGAGACTATTATACTATTTTTAGAGTCGTTTTCAAAAGAGAAATTATTTGGGCTTTGATGGTCGTTTGTATTTTAGCATAGATAGAAATTGAAAAGGTTGCCTGGCAGGCGACCTTTTCCCTCTTTTCATCATTTATACTGAATGTGGTTTTTGTTTAGGATTAAAGGAGGAGTTTACTATGTCATGGGTAAAAAACGGTCTGCTGCTCGCGACGGGCGGCATCATCGGACTCTGTGTGGCTGCGGTGATTGAGGCGGACGATGATGGTGCAGAATGCAGCTCTGAGGGACTGCGCGACGTGGATGGTATCGCCGTCCTTGCCGAGAAGCTGCGCCGCGAGGCGGAGTGGGCGATGGAGGAATGCACGAGCGATGAGGAGCGCGATGCTGTGTATGCCAAAATCAAGACATCCATCGGTGCTTTGCAGGAGAAACTTGCCGAGCGCGGTGAGGAGATTATCGCGGAACTGGAAGCGCAGTTCGCGGAGGAGGGAGAAGAGGAAGATCTAGTGTGTGAACAGCCTGTGCAGACAAAATGTGTTCAGAACATTCGAGAGGTGCTTGATGAGCTTGCGCAGTTTATGGATAAGACGTTGAAGGAATTGCAGCCAGCGAAAGCGATGGTGTAGAGAGAACGCCGCATAGGGGATGTATTTCTGCAATAACGCTGCAAATACCTCTGAAATGGTGTATTATATACATATCGGAGGTCTTATTATTTGACAATAGGGGAGGACACCCATGGCACGATTCTATCCTGCATTCGTAGGGGATTTTCACGGGAGCGAGGGGGAGCGGCTGGCGTATCATGCGCTCCAGACGCTCGGGGATGACTATACGGTGTTTCACTCCTACTGCTGGCTTGGCGATGGTGTGCGGACGGCGGCACAGGGGGAGGCGGACTTTCTCGTCCTCCACCCCCGTCACGGCATTCTCGCGATCGAGGTGAAGGCGGGCGGGATTGCCTACGAGGGCGGCGCGTGGCGGCAGACGAACCGCAATATGGGTGAGACGCGTGTGATCTACCCGTTTCAGCAGGCGGAGAGGAGTCGTCAGCGGGTTCTCGCGGAGCTGCAAAAGAGAATGCAGCAGAATGTTCCGCTCGTGGGCAAGGCGGTCTGGTTCACGTCGGTTCAGATTCCGCAGGGGAAGCCGCTCCCGCTTGAGTCGCCGCGTGACATCATCCTCGATGCGGACGATCTGCGCGACCCGAAGGAGAGGTTGGAGCGTATATACGCGTATTGGCGCGGAATTCTTCACATTCCGGAGCGCACGCAGTCGTCGGCGGAGTTTCGGCAGACCGTTCAAATCCTGCAGCCTGTGTTCCGCATCGTGGAGACGCTCGCCGCCGTGTCGGCGGCGGTGGAGCAGTCAACGGCGCGTCTGACGAACGCGCAGTTCGCGCTGCTGGAGTATCTGCGCGATCAGCGCACGGCGGCGATTCACGGCGCGGCGGGCACGGGCAAGAGTCTGCTCGCGGCGGAGAAGGCGCGGATGCTTGCACGCGAGGGGCAGAAGGTGCTCTATCTCTGCTTCAATGAGTTTCTGCTGGAGCGTCTGCGTTCCTGTCGTTGGGACGCAAACATCATGATTCATAACGAGCGCACGCTTGCGGAGGAGCTGATGACGGGGCGGGAGCTTCGCATTGAGACGGTGCTGCGGGAGTTCGAGGATTTTTTCCAAAACGAATACGATGGGACGGAGTGGGCATATCCCAACATCATTGTCGATGAGGCGCAGGATTTCCCGAGTGCGCTTCTGGAACAGTTCGCGATGCTCGCCGAGCTTTATGACGGGGCGTTCTATCTCTTTTATGACCGCGGGCAGACGATTCTTTCCCGCCGCGTTGAGGGGCAGACTCTACAGATGGCTCCGACGTGGATTGATGCACACATGGACTGCCGTCTCGTGCTCTACCGCAACTGCCGCAATACGGCGGAGATCGGGCGGACGGTGGGGAGCTTCATCGAGCGCAGACACAAGAACTACCTGAGCGATGTTCACGGCAAGCGCCCGTGTGCAGTATTCGTCTCCCAAACGGAGGCGCTTGCACAGGCGGCGGCTGACTTTGTGCGCCGTATGCGCAGCGCGGAGAGATTGGAACTGAGGGATATTGTGATCCTCACGGTATCGACGCTCGTAAAATCTGTGCTCGGTTCTCTGACCGAGCTCGCGGGGATTCCCATTTCGCACAAGCCGGAGGAGGGGAAACTCTGGCTCACGACGGTGCGCCGCTACAAGGGGCTTGAGGCGAAGGCGGTGCTGCTCGTGGATGTGCGCGTATCTAGGCTCACCGATTCGACTTGTCAACGCCTCATCTACGTGGGAAGCTCAAGGGCGACCGCATATCTTGAAACGCTCTTCCTCAATGATGTTTCGTCGGAGGAATATCCTGCGCTGACGGTGCAGCTTGGCGAGGAGGTCGCACCCACCCCACAGGGGATTGCGAGCTGGCTCGGAATGGAGTGCAGAGCGAATGGATGAGCGTCTTCTTGCCGCAATTGCGGCATATATCGATGCGCATTACGAAGCGGAGCGAGAGGTTCGCCGGCTGCACGTAGATGATCTGCGTACATTTGCAGGACCGCGCACGTCATCCATTGATCTTTTGGGGGCGATCAATGGTCTGCTCAAAAAGATGGAGGATTCCTTCTCGGAGCATCTTCTCTATCTGATTGAGCGCACAGGGCGCAAGCCCTCCGAGATCTATACGAAGGCGGGCGTGACGAAAGCGCATTTCTCCAAGATTCGGACGGACAAGAACTATCATCCGACGAAGGAGACGGCGCTCGCCTTTGCGATTGCGCTACATCTCTCGCTCGATGATGCGCAGGATCTTCTGCGGCGTGCGGGCTATACACTCTCGCACAGCAGCGAGAGTGACCTTATCGTTGAGTTCTTTATTGTGCATCGCAAATACAATGTCGATCAAGTGAATGTCTATTTGGATCACTATGGGCATAAGCCGCTCACGAACCGCAGGGGGAGTGTAAGTGAGGTTTAGGGAATACGGGGGAGGTGCTGTACGTAAATGACATTGATGGAACGACTGAGGCGCAGGAAGAACGGCATGCAGCGGAAGCCGAAAGTGTATGCCGCATCGTTGGGACTCTGGATTCTTCTGCAAGTGATCAGTGTGATCCTGAGAATATGCGTTGGTCTGATTAAGGTCATCATGTCAGTGCCGATGCCGGATTTATCTCCGCAGGCAATCTGGCAGTTCTTGCGGAAAATCCATTTCGTATCTTTTTTTGGGACGCTGAAGAGCAGTCTGGGGAGTATGATTGATCTCAGAGGATGGGGATATGAACTCGGTCGTCTTTCCTCCGTCTCCGAGGTATACCGAAATCTAAACGGGCGGTTATGCGAACTCATACGTAGGAAGTGGGCTGCGCTGAAAAAGCTGTGGGCAGAGATTCGTTCTCCGGGTGAGATATCAAGGCGGATCAAAACCTTCCTGCATCAGCATACGCGCAATATCCGCCTTGTCCGACGCGGTATTGTAAGTACCATTCTTGGCGTGTTTTTGGTAAAGGTGCTGACCGTCGTTTATTTTATCGTTCTGGGACCGATCACGCTGCTTTCTTTCTTGGGACTCAACTGTATGATAGTTCTCCTCGCCGTGATCAATTTCATTGCGACGCAGGTTGCCGGTCTCTTGGCACACATCATAGACAGACGGATTGCGCAGGCATCTCTTGGGACTCTGTTCAGGTTTAGGAAAAGCGGATAAATTCAGAGATACTTAAAATGCCGCCGATGAGGAGATGTGCCTCATTGGCGGCATTTTTGTGTGCCGAATTTATCCGTGATTCTTTTACTTCTCCGCCGAACTGATGCGTGTGGAGATGACTGCCATCGTGAGTGCGAGGGCGACGATGCCGATACCGAGGCCGATGTAGCCGTTTCCTGTGAGCCCGTCGGCAATGTAGCCGAGGAGGGAGCAGGAGGCGACGACGGCGACGTAGGGCAGCTGTGTCGATACGTGGTCGAGGTGGTGGCACTGTGCGCCCGCCGAGGCGAGGATGGTGGTGTCGGAGATGGGCGAGGCATGGTCACCGCAGACTGCGCCCGAGAGGATGGCAGCGACGGAAACGACGAGGATGTCCGGTGCGCTCTGCCCGAGGACAGCGATCGCGATCGGAATGAGGATGCCGAATGTGCCCCAGCTCGTGCCGGTGGCGAAGGCAAGACCTGCCGCGACGAGGAAGAAGAGCGGCGGAAGGAACATGACGACGCCCGCATTTGCCTGCACGACGGAGCCGACAAAGCCGCCGAGGTCGAGGTATTCCTTGCTGCAGATGCCCGAGAGCGTCCACGCGAGGCAGAGGATGAAGATGGCGGGGGTCATCGCCTTGAAGCCCCAGCCAAAGCTGTCGCAGAACACGTTGAACGAAACAACGCGGCGCGGCAGGTAAAGGAGCCCCGTAAAGACGAAGGCGATGAAGGAACCGAGGACGAGTGACTTTGATGAATCGCAGTTGGCGAAGGCGTCGGCAATGCTCGCGCCTTCATGAATGCCGCCCGTATAGAGCATGCCGTAGATGCACGCGCCGATGAGGACGAGAAGGGGGAGCATGAGGTCGATCATCTTGCCGCGTCCCTCGCTTGCCGCGCTCGCGGATGCCTCCGCCGTGTCCTGATACTCCTTTGGGATCTCGAAATGTGCGTTGGATTTTTCAACGCTCTTTCGCATGGCGCCGAAGTCGCGTCCCGTCCAAATGATGAAGAGCATAAAGAGAATCGTGAGCCATGCGTAAAGGTTGAATGGAATTGTCTGCAAGAAGAGCATAAAGCCATCGATGGGCGCGTCCTCCGGCAGGGACGAGCCAACTGCCGCCGCCCAGCTGGAAACGGGGGCGATGATACAGATCGGTGCCGCCGTCGCGTCGATGATGTAGGCGAGCTTTGTGCGCGCGATCTGAAACTTGTCCGTGACGGGACGCATGACGGTGCCGACGGTGAGGCAGTTGAAGTAGTCGTCGATGAAGATGACGATGCCGAGCAGCACGGTGACGAGAGAGGCGCTGCGCTTCCCCTTGATCGTGCGTGTTGCCCACTCGCCGTAGGCATTCATCGCACCCGAGCGCGTGATGGCGGCGACGAGGATGCCGAGGATGACGAGAAAGACTAGGATGTTGACGTTGCTCCCAACCTTGTCCGCCATGACCTGAAACATCGTGAGCGTTGCCTGCAGAAAGTTGCCGCCCGCGAAGAGCATGGCGCCCGAGAAGATGCCGATGATGAGCGACATATAGACTTCCTTCGTCCAGAGCGCGAGGACGATG
>CALALM010000518.1 GCA_937925565.1 uncultured Centipeda sp. | reverse complement strand
ATCGGCACAACAAAATACTCGATCGCCTTCATCGGATGACGTACGACATAGCCGAGCGACACAGGAATCCCCTTCAGACGCATTGCGTCCACAATCACGCGAAAATCGTCCTTCATCGCAGGCAAATAGCGGATCATCACCACAATGCTGAGGATAATGCCCCGATGCAGACGCAGACGCGAGAGTGCAGTCGTGATCTCCGCGATATTCGTACTCTTCTTGAGCGCGATGCCGAGCACGACAAACGGATAGATGCGCAGTGCGATAAAGGCAATCAGCTGCGGCACGAGAATCAATCCGCGCGGCAAATCCGTGCCGCGCAGCAGCTCCGCCCCATATTGGAGCACAAGCAGTGCGAGAAAGCCAAGGATAAACTTCGCCGTCTGCGCCGCACTGCCAACCGTCGCAAAGACAAGAATCGAGAGTACAAAGGACAGAATCAGCACCTCCTGCCGTCCCGAGAAGATCAGAACGCACATGAGCAGCAGATTCAGATATAACATCGTCCGAAAATCGAACGGCTTTAATGATGTGGTCAGTATGGTCACCCCTTCTGTTTGGTGAATAATAAAATGAGGCCGTTCAATCTTGTTGCTCCTTAGCTGCATTGTCCCGGACTGCTTTGCCCCCGGATCGACACCTGCGAAAGCGGTCAATGAGCCGCGCCGAGGGAAACGGGTGATGTCGCCGATTTCAGCAATCAGCTGACTTGCAAGCGTCGCTCCGACTCCGTTCATGGCGATAACGACCGGGTATTCCGGCAGTTTTTCGGCAAGTTCGATCATCTGCGTGCGCAGCGTCTCGACTGTTTTGGACAGCACGTTGAGCTGAGCGACGGCGGTTTGTACCAGGCTCTTCGTCATCTTGTCCATCGGGAGCATCGCGATAAGATCCTTTGCCTTCTCCCAGAGCATCCTGGGCTTGTCTGACTGGAAGTTGTAGCCGTGCCGATGACACCATTTGCGGTAACGCTCCGTAAAGGTGGAAAGACGCATCGAGCAGACATAATCGACGTGCCAAAAGGCAGAAACATAGTCCACCCACTTTTGCGAGCCGTCCGCTCTTGCGGGGCTTTCAAAATAGGTGTTGGCACCGGGATAGACCTGATCGGTGAGGGCGATGAGGTTGTTCTTGCAGGCAGTTCTTTGCCGCATACAGAAGGCAAACTGCCGATTCATGGTTTTGAGCTGTGTGCGTGTGGTATCCATGCCTGTATGCTGAGGCAAATCGTACCAGTTGTCAAGGGCATAACGCGCAATCTTCTTGGCATCGGCTTTATCCGTCTTGACGCTGCGCAGCGTGTTATTTCCAAAGTCTTTGATAAGTTTGGGATTGACGGCAGATACGAAAAGATCGGAAGCGGCAAGCCATTGGAGCATCGGCTCGTAGTAACGACCTGTGTGCTCCATGACGATGTGTGTATCTCCATCCAAACTGCGGACAAAGGAAATGAGTTCCCTGATGCCGCTCTTGGTGTGGAGCACCTCGAAGGGGTGGGCAAGGAGCTTTCCACCGGGCTGGAGTGCGGCGACCATGCTTTTGCCCTTGGAAGCATCAATACCGACAGCGTTCATGTGAATCCCTCCAAAACAATAGATTTACTGCAATGGTGCACCAAACTCCTCATTGCCGATTCGATCTATTGAGGGCTGACACGAACGTGCAGGAATGCAGTTCTACCTGCATCAAACGAACAACTGGGAATGGGAGGATGGCTGACGGACTGTCTTACGGACGTAAAGTTCCAGGAGGTCTTCGTCAGACCAATGCACTCTCATTCTACAGCTTAGGTAATGAGGTAGACAAGGGAGCGGTCGCGTACCGCTTCCCTGATCTATAAATCTATTGTAATAGGAAGTCCAGATCATGATTCCCTGCATCATTCTGCAGCTGCTGACCGAACGCCATAAGCCGCGCCATCACATCCGGCGGCGCCGGATTCTCCTCACTATCGTAGCCATGAGGTCCATATTTCAGATAGTCTTGATAGGTATAGAGCGGTCCCTGTGCGCGCCCTGCGGCATCCTTATGTCCTACCACTCGTATTCATTATCATACCGCGGTACACCCGCCGCGTTCCGCGTCATGGCATAGTCATGTACGCGGGATGATGGCGCCCCCGTACCTCCCCCTGTGTGTAGAGGTTCTTGTCATAGTCCCACGGGTCGATCATGCGCGTATACGTATTCGGCGCGTTTTTGATGCGGCTGCCCTCGCCCTTTTCCTGCGTATAGCCAATGCCGTAGCTCAGCAGATGATCGCTGCTCAGCTGCGTATTCGCCGATGCCTTGAAACTCCACTGCTGATGCATAAGATCATCAATGTAGTTGAGCGTGTTCTTTCCCTCATAGGGGGAATTGATATAGTCCGAGGTCAGCGTGATATCATCCTCGTTCATCTTTGCATAGTCAAGGGAGACATTCCAGTCTGAGCTCTTGCCACGCCCCTGATAGGAGAGACGATAGTTATTGCGGTCAAGCTCACGCTTGAAGTGCTGAAGCCCCTCACCCCCGGAATTGGAGCGCTTGACGTAGCGCTCCATATCCTCTGCCGTATGATCGAGACTCAACGAAAGACTGTGATCCCTGTTGAGATCGTAGGAAGCGACAAGCCCGATGTTCTTGATGTCACCGTAGTAACGAAGTGAGTTTCGCATGCGGCTTTCCTCATCTTCATAAGATCTGCCGCTCTTGATGAGATCGCCGAAGGATTCCGTGCTGTAAATCGGCATGATGTTACGCTTGCTGCCATACGCAGCAAGACACAGCTTGCCCTGCT
>CALALM010000517.1 GCA_937925565.1 uncultured Centipeda sp. | reverse complement strand
GAATACAAGGACTGCACCTGCCGCAAAAATTTTCTTTACGGTAGAGATATTCATGATCTTTCCCTCCAAACAACCACTGGATCCGTTCTCGGACTATCGTCGCATACGGCGATAATAAACGTATCTTATCACAATATGCCCCATGCACGCAAGCACGGGGCATATTGTACGCAGTATACATAGCGTCCCAAACAGTTCTCCATCGTGCCGGACCGCATACATCCGTCAGTTCTTCACGATCTCTGCCGTCTCACCATTCGCTTTGGCGCGCGCAATGCACTCCTTGAGACGCACAATATTCTTTTCGTGGAGGTCGATGGCAAAGCGGATGCGCTTCTTTTCCTCCTCGGTGAACTCCGGCTTCCTGTAGGCAATGCGGATACGCGCAAGACGCTCCTCCACGTCATGCAGCTCGTCCTCCATGGGGCGCACATGTGCGAGTGCACAGCCGTAAACCGCGCGCATGGCATCTTCCACATACTGCGCGTAGCCCGGCTCACCCGAGACCTTCTCGAGCCACTGCGCGACATGGTGGATGACATCATAGGGCGACTCGCCGCCGTGAATCATGGAGACGATCTCCATCTTCACCTGCTGCTCTTTGCCATGTGCCTGCCGTACAAGATCTTCGTCCGCCATCAGATGATTTTCTCGCCGTGGTAGCGTTCGCCGCCGATCTCGGGATAAACACCGTACTCCACCGACCACTCGCATTTGTACTTGAGCGCCTGTGCATGGATGGTCGCAACGCGGTCGATATTCTCGCGTACGATCTTCGCAGGAACGCCCGCAACGAGCGAATTCGGCGGGATGACGGCATTCTCCTTGACGACGGCGCCCGCCGCAACGATGGAGCCGCGCCCGATCTTCGCACCTGTGAGGACGGTCGCGCCCATGCCGATGAGTACGTGGTCCTCAATCTCGCAGCCGTGGATGCAGGCACAGTGCCCAACGGTCACATAGTCCCCAATGACGCAGGGGGCGTCATCCGCGACGTGCAGACAGGTGAGATCCTGGATGTTCGTGCAGTAGCCGACGGAGATGTAGTCCACGTCGCCGCGTGCGACAACGCCCGGCCAGAGGCTCGCATACTGCCCGATGCGCACATCGCCCGAGAGAAAGACCTGCGGGGCGACGAACGCCTCTTCGTGAATCTGCGGCGTGATGCCGTGAAAACTTGGGAACCCGTCCCCCTTAAATGTAAACATATTGTTTCCTCTCTAAATATTAACGGCGTGAGACCCACACGAACACTTCGTTACGCAAATTCTCACACTCCACTTATCCCTTCGCCTCGAACGGCTCTGCGCCATGCGCTGCGTGGTAGTAAGTGCGCGCGGCAAGGATCTCGGCGGCGCTTGGTGCGGGGCGCACAGGAACGGGATCCCCGTCCGAGCGCTTCCTGCGATGCACGCCGCGCGCCTCCTCCTCCGCCGCATCGAGCGCCGTGTTCGGGAGGTTCTTATACTCCTCGGAGTTTGCAAACTCCATCCACTCGCGCTGGAGGGCGCGCAGCAGGTAGACCTTCTCGTTGTCGAGCGGCGAGAGCTTGCCCGCCTCCTGCGCCTGACGAAGCATATCGTCAATCTCCTCGCGCGAGAGCACACGACGGTTGCCGTATTGGTCACGCGTCGAGGGGCCCGGCTGAAAGCCCTCCTTTTCTCTGTCATGCGTATCGTTTTGTACGCCGTCCGCACGTTCCTGTGCAGCCCCCGCGCCTTCTGCCGCACGTTCACCGCTCTGCGCAACTGCTTCGCGTCCGAGCGCGCCCTGCATAGCCCCCGTCGTCGGTGCGGCTTCCCCGCCCTCAGAGAGCGGCGCATCCAACGCATCGTGCGCAGCCGCCTCGCCGCCCGCCGACATCACGGGCGCGGACGCACTCCCCTCGGAGGAACCGCCGCCAATCCCGTGGAACGTAGGTGTATCACCGCTGCCCGACTTCATCTCGGCAAGCACGGCGATATTCGCCTGTGCCACGGCACGCAGCGCCTCTTCCTTCGTCTTGGCACGCTTCAGCGCACGCGCAAGCACCTCGCGCCGCTCCTCGATCCGCGCCACCTTCTCGTAAAGATCAGGGTTGTTGTCCTTCAGATACTGCTTATCCATAGCAGAGAGCTTGCGCCCTTGCCGCAGCTTCTGACGGATCAGTGCCTCGCGGTTCGCGTCTGCCTTTTCCCGCGTCGCCTGTGCCTCAGAGGACTTCACCTTTCCAGGCTGCACGGGCGCGCCCATTACCTGCGCGAGACTTTTGCCCGTCTTGATCCGGTACTTCATCTCGCGGCGCAGATTGCGCATCTGCGCATAGTCACCGATTCTTCCGATTCCCTCGAACAATGACATAACACTACCTCCATGTAATGCAGTTTCCATACTATACTATTACCATCGTTAAATTGTACCATTTCCATCAGTATTTTACCGTATTCCGCGCAAAAAGAAAAGCCGGCGAATGCACCGGCTTCAATTTTCTGCCATCATTTTGGTCGTCCATGCACAATCCATTTTTATAAACGATTCCGTCGTGCAGACACTAATCACCCTGCCAAGTCCCGAGGTGCTCCCCCACCAAGGCCGGCTAATCGTTCCAAACGCGCCCATGTACCGCCCCCCATCGTCCACTCCCGAACGCCCGGCACACGACATCAGCAGAAAATTTACGGATGTAAATTTATCATATTCGTGCCATGTGTGCAATAGCTAAAATTCATTTTCGAAAAAATTTTTTCGTTCCATACAAAAGAGGATAGGATTGCGGCAAGCAAGGAGATCACGGTCGAAACGAAGTATACATACAAAAACACCCGAAACGCCGGCTGCGGATGACCCACTTGACAACGTCTTCGTTCTTTTTTATAATCAATACATGAATAGCTGTTCATATGTTTTTGGAAGTCGCTGATAAAATGAAGCCTGTCAGATTGGTACAGCATTTATCCGAGCTTCCCTGAATAAAGGAGACGATACCCATGAAAAAGGCATTCAAGTTTCGCGATATCGACTGCGCCAACTGTGCGCAGAAGATTGAGGATGCTGCGGCAAAGATCGAGGGCGTGAACAAGGTGCGCATCAACTTCCTCAGCGAGCGCATGACACTCGATGCGGACGACGCACGCTTCGACGAGATCATCGCGGAGATCAAGAAGATTGCCAAGGCCATCGAGCCGGACGCCGTGCTCGAGGCTTAATTCGGAGAAAGGGGCGGCAGCAATGACGAAGAAGCAAAAGAGAATGCTCATGCGCATCGGCGGAGCAGCAGCACTCTTCATCCTGGGAATGATCCTCGAAGACATTACCGTCGGTGTCGTACTCCTCCTCGCAGCCTACGCTCTCATCAGCTGGGACATTCTCTGGCGCGCGGCGGTGAACATCCGCCAAGGACGCGTCTTTGACGAGAACTTCCTCATTGCAGTCGCCACCCTCGGCGCGATTGCCCTCGGCGACTACTCCGAGGGCGTTGCCGTCATGCTGCTCTATCAGATCGGAGAGTGGTTCCAGGGCTACGCCGTTCAACGCTCCCGCCGCTCCATCTCCTCTCTCATGGACATCCGTCCCGACACGGCATGCGTCCTGCGCAACGGTGCGGAGGAGGAGGTATTCCCCGACGAGGTCGAGGTCGGCGAGACCATCATCGTCCGCCCGGGGGAGCGCGTGCCGCTCGACGGGATCATCCGAAAGGGCGAGGGGCTGCTCGACACCTCCGCGCTCACAGGCGAATCCATGCCCCGCGCAGTGCACGCGGGCAACGAGATCATCAGCGGCTGCATCAACCAGACCGGCGTACTCGAGGTGGAGGTCACAACCCCATACGAGGAATCGACCGTCGAGCGCATCCTCTCGCTTGTGGAGGAGGCGACGGATAAGAAGGCGACCACCGAGACGCTCATCACGCGCTTTGCCCGCTGGTACACGCCCGCCGTTGTCATCGGCGCAGTGCTCCTTGCCCTCATCCCGCCGCTCGTCACGGGTGATCCGTTCTCCATGTGGATCTACCGCGCACTCACCTTCCTCGTCATCTCCTGCCCCTGTGCTCTCGTCATTTCCGTTCCGCTCTCCTTCTTTGCGGGGATCGGCGGTGCGAGCCGCGCGGGCATCCTCATCAAGGGCGGCAACTACCTGGAGGCTCTGGCAAAGGCGGACACCGTCGTATTCGACAAGACCGGCACGCTCACAAAGGGCAGCTTCCACGTCGCGAGCGTCATCCCCGCCGAGGGATTCACAGAGGAAGACGTGCTCTTTTACGCGGCGAACGCCGAGCGCTACTCCACCCATCCCATCGGCCGCTCCATCCTCCGTGCCTTCACAGGCAACGGCGGGACAATCGAGGACACGGACGTACACGCGATGGAGGAAAACGCGGGCCGCGGCATCTCCGCGCACGTGGGCGGGCATTTCATCCTGCTCGGTACACATGACCTCCTCACAGCAAAGAACACGGTAAACATCCCTCCCGTCCCCCACGCGGGCGCGGTCTACCTCTCCATTGACGGGCGCTTCGCAGGCGTCGTCCACGTCGCAGACGAGATCAAGGAGGACGCGGCGGAGGCGATCTACGCCCTGAAGGAGCGCGGCATCCGCGAGACCGTCATGCTCACGGGCGACTCGCGCTGGATCGGCGCGAGCGTCGGCAAAAGCCTCGGTATCGACACCGTCCACGCAGAGCTTCTCCCACAGGACAAGGTAGCGCAGGTAGAGCATCTGCTCTCCGCGAAAAAGGAGGGCAAGACCCTCGCCTACGTCGGCGACGGCATCAACGATGCGCCCGTGCTCGCGCGTGCCGATGTCGGCATCGCGATGGGCGCACTCGGCTCGGATGCAGCGATCGAGGCGGCGGACGTCGTTCTCATGACCGACGAACCGAAGAAGATCGCAACCGCAATCGACATTGCACGCAAGACCATGCACATCGCGTGGCAGAACATCGTGTTCGCCATCGGCATCAAGGGCATCGTCCTCGTCCTCGGGGCGCTCGGACTCGCGGGACTCTGGGCGGCAATCTTCGCCGATGTCGGCGTCACCGTCCTCGCCATCCTCAATGCCATGCGAGCACTCAGCGTGAAGGAATAGCTTGCATTGCAGACACGCATCTGATATAATAAAGACACAAAAAAGAGAACCGTGACAAGACGGCTACCTCTTCACAGATTTGGATTTAACCGCACCGTTTGCAAGGCAGGGCGGTTATTTCTTTTTCACACAGATAATGTAGCCAGTGACGAGGATCAGCACAAGGATGAACTCGTAGTAACTC
>CALALM010000516.1 GCA_937925565.1 uncultured Centipeda sp. | reverse complement strand
CGTTCCCGGGACCCGGTCTCGGCATCCGCATCATTGGCGAGGTGACGGAAGAGAAGGTTCAGATCGTGCAGGACGCGGATGCCATCTACCGTGAGGAGATTGCAAAAGCCGGTCTCCAAAAGAATCTCGGGCAGTATTTTGCTGCGCTCACCAATATGCGCTCCGTTGGTGTCATGGGTGATGGACGCACCTATGACTATGCTGTCGTCCTGCGTGCTGTCGAGACCAGCGACTTCATGACAGCAGAAGCGGCACAGCTCCCGTGGGAACTTCTGTCAAAGGTAACAACCCGTATTGTAAATGAAGTTCATGGTGTCAACCGCGTCCTCTATGACTGCACGGGAAAACCGCCTGCAACAATTGAACTTGAATAATTCAAAATAGCACAGAGATCCTTATATATCAAGGATCTCTGTGCTTATTTATTTTCCGTGACCCCCGTTTGACCCCTTTCTTGTTGCAGGATCGTTTTCGATGGCGTCAATAATCATATCACGTTCCTGCGGGTACAGATGGGCGTATGTTTGCAGTGTGGTTTCGATTTTCTCATGACCGAGGCGTTGTGAAATCGCTATAATCGGTATTCCACGATGGATGAGATAGGAGGCATGAGAGTGCCTAAGATCATGAAGGCGAATTTTCTCTATACCAACCTGTGCAGCTACACGCCTCATTTCATAGGATAATCCATGTTTACCGGTTTCAAATAATCATGCGTTTGGATTAATTGAGTGCTGCGCTTGGATAAACTGCTGGACTTCATCGACAAGAAATGCAGGGATGCTGACATCACGGCGGCTCTTTGGGGTCTTAGGCGGGCCGATTATAGTCTTGTTATCAGCCGTGCGTAGCTTTTGGTTATGCGTATCAGATTCTTGTTAAAATCAAAATCTTCCAAGGTCAGCGCCAAAAATTCTCCAACACGTATCCCTGCCCAGAAAAGGATTAAAAAAGAGATCCTGTATAGTGGAGTAGTGGTATGATTGATGAATTTTTGAAAATCATCGACCGTCCAGAATTTCATCGCATTGGC
>CALALM010000515.1 GCA_937925565.1 uncultured Centipeda sp. | reverse complement strand
TCGGTGGTCAGCTCCTACGGACAGCAGCTTCTTGCGGAACAGCAGAAAGACGGGAACGGTCGCCTTGTCATCAATGATAAGCCTCTTGATGAAGAAGGTCTGCACGATTTTTTTGCGGAGCACGGCATCCGCATCTTCGTAGACGCGACGCATCCTTATGCAGTTAATGTTTCGCGCAACGCCATGACGGCATGTGCGGCAGCGGAGATCCCCTATATCCGCTTTGAGCGCGATCTTACGGACATCTCCTATGAGAATGTACATCTCGTGCACTCCTATGAGAAGGCAGCAGAGGCTGCGGCGCATTTTGGGAAAAATGTATTTCTGACGACGGGAAGCCGCAATCTGGAACGCTTTGTGAAGGCGAAGCCGCTTGTAGACTGCACACTGATCGCGCGTGTCCTCCCAACGGCAGAGGTGATTGCACTCTGCGAGGGGCTGGGACTGACCCCTGCACAGATCATCGCGATGCAGGGGCCTTTTTCGCGTGAACTCAACCGCGCCATGTACGAGAAATACGAGGCAGATGTCGTCATAACGAAGAACAGTGGGGCGATCGGTGGAACGGACGCAAAATTTCAGGCAGCGGCAGATCTCGGCCTTCCTGTTGTCGTGATTGATCGCCCTGTACTGGATTATCCGCATCTGGCGCATACGTATGAAGAAGTGAAGCAATTTGTCGATTCTGTGACGGAATCGTAGAAATCGGAGTTTTCCATGGATTTTATCAAGGAACCAATGGCGATCGAGAACCGTAGCATGGAACTGATTGCACCCCATCTGGAGGAGCTGGATCTGGATGAGCGCGCGACGAAACTCTACTCGCGCCTGATTCATGCCTCCGGTGATGTCGGCTATGCACCGATCACGCGTGTACATCCGGAGGCGATTGATCGCGCCATCGAGGCGCTGAAGGCGGGTGCACATATCTATACGGATGTCGAGATGGTGCGTACGGGCATCAACAAGAAAAAACTTGCCTCGTTCGGCGGCGAGGTGCACTGTCTGGTTGCAGATCCTGATGTCGCCGTTCGAGCGAAAGAATTGGGCATTACGCGCGCGATGGTTGCCATGCGTCAGTTTGGCAAGGCTCTCAACGGTAGCATTGTTGCCATTGGCAACGCGCCTACGGCGCTCTTTGAGGTGCTTCGCCTCGTACGTGAGGAGGGGATTCGTCCCGCGTGCATCGTTGGCATTCCCGTCGGATTTGTCGGTGCGGCGGAGTCTAAGGCAGCGCTTGCTGCGCATGGGATCGTTCCATACATTACCGTAGAGGGCACAAAGGGCGGTAGTCCAATCGCGGCAGCGGCGATCAACGCGCTCATGTATCTGATCGACAATACGCGTCCCTGAGGAGAAAACATGCAGTGGAATATTCCCCGCATTGTCGTTGCGGCGACGCAATCGGGCGGCGGCAAGACGACACTCGTCACAGGGCTTCTCGCCGCACTTCGCGCGCGAGGACTTACGGTGCAGTCGTTCAAGGTGGGACCGGATTACATTGATCTCGGCTATCATAGGCTTGCGAGCGGGCGCACAGGGCATAACCTCGATACATGGCTTGTGCCTGAGGCACGGCTGACGGAGATCTTTGCACGCGAATGCGCGGGCGCGGATATTGCCGTCATCGAGGGAGTCATGGGGCTCTATGACGGCGGACGGCGCGGCATCAGTTCGACCGCCGCGATCGCAAAGGCGCTCGGTGCGCCCGTCCTCCTCGTGATCGACGCAAAGTCGGTTGGGGCATCAGCGGCGGCGACAGCGCTTGGCTTCCGTGTCTATGACCGCGACATCAATCTTGCGGGCGTACTCCTCAACCGCCTCGGTAGTGGGACGCACGAAGAGATGATTCGTGAGGCGATGACGGGCATTGACCTGCGCGTCTATGGGGCGCTTCGCCGTGACCCTGCGCTTTCACTCCCTGAGCGCCATCTCGGGCTGACTCCGGTGGAGGAACATGCGGCAGCGGCGATGATCCGTGCCGTGGGGAAGCGTGTGGAGACGGGGCTGGATCTAGACGGGATTCTGGAACTTGCCAAGAGTGCCACACCGCTTTCGATCACAGAGAGCAGGAACGCGGAAAAATTTGTTCCCGTACGCATCGGTGTCGCACGCGACGAGGCGTTCTCCTTTTACTATGCGGCAAGCCTCGCAGAACTTGAGGCGCACGGAGCGGAGATCGTGGCTTTCAGCCCCCTGCATGATGAGGCATTGCCCGATGTCGATGGTATCATCATCGGCGGCGGCTTCCCGGAGATGTTTGCGGAGGCGCTTACTGCGAACCTATCCATGCGTGCTTCCATTCACCGTGCGGCAGAGGATGGAATGCCCATCTGCGCCGAATGCGGCGGCTATATGTATCTGATGCAGTCACTCGTTGATTTTATCGGCACAGAGCATGAGATGGTGGGCATATTTCCCGTTCGCGCACGCATGACGGAGAAATTGCAGATGGTGGGCTATGTGGAGGCGGAGCAGATGGCGGATACCATCCTTGGCTCTGCAGGGCTAATCCTGCATGGACATGAGTTCCATTTTTCGGTGGAAGAAACGAATGATACGGCTGAGCTTGTGCGCCCGTTTATGTTTACGAAGTTGCGCAACGGAGCGCAGTACGTAGCGGGCTGCATCTATAAAAATGTGCTTGGAAGCTATCTGCACCTGCATTTTGCAGGCTGTCAAGCTGCCGCAGGTCACTTTGTGGAGGCGTGCCGCAGATGGGGCAGATAATTTTGGTTACGGGCGGCGTCCGTTCGGGCAAATCCGTATTTGCCGAACGCTATGCCGCGCACTGTGCTGCGCAACGTGAAACGCGAGTCGCCTATATCGCAACGGCGCAGGTCTACGACGAGGAAATGCAGATGCGTGTCGATCTTCATCAGTCGCGCCGCCCTGCGGATTGGGTGACCTATGAGTCTCCATTTGACACAGAGCATGCAATTTATGCGGCGGGGCAGTCTTGTGGTGTAATTCTCTTTGACTGCATTACGATGTTCCTGAGCAATGATATGCTCCAATATCCCGAGGAGGAGCAGGAACGCGATTCCTTTGTGCTCCATGTCGAGGAGCGGATCGGGGCACTGATGCACGCGGCTGAGGAAGTGCCTGCAACTACGATCTTTGTCACGAACGAGGTGGGGTCAGGCATTGTCCCTGAGCATCGCCTCGGACGCCTCTACCGGGATATGGCGGGTCTTGCGAATCAACAGATCGCGCGGAGT
>CALALM010000514.1 GCA_937925565.1 uncultured Centipeda sp. | reverse complement strand
ATGTGTCTGCATTACGCGTTTATTATGGAGGAGGCACATAGATGACAGATATCGAGAAACCGAAAATCGAGATCGCAGAGATCAGCGAGGATGGACGCTACGGGCGCTTCGTCTGCGAGCCACTCGAGCCGGGCTACGGTACGACGTTCGGCAACAGTCTGCGGCGTATGCTGCTCTCCTCACTGGATGGAGCGGCGGTCACCTCCATCCAAATCGACGGCGTGCTCCACGAGTTCTCCACAATTCCGGGCGTACGGGATGATGTGACGAGCATCGTGCTCGCGCTCAAACAGCTTTGCATCCGTATGCAGGGCACGGAGCCGCATACCATCCGCATCGAGGCGGATGGGGAGCGCGAGGTCATCGCAGCCGATATCGAATGCGGCAGCGACATCGAGATCCTGAACCCCGAGCTTCACATTGCAACACTGAACGCGACGGGCAAGCTCAAGATCGAAATGACCGTCGAGCGTGGACGCGGCTATGCAGCGGCGGACAAGAACAAGAAGGCGGACGACTCCATCGGCGTCATCCCCATCGACTCCATCTTCTCCCCCGTACAGCGCGTCAACTACACGGTCGAGGACACGCGTGTCGGCAACGTCACGGACTACGACCGACTCATCCTTGATGTGTGGACGAACGGAACCATCCGTCCGGAGGAAGCCGTGAGCAAGGCGGCTGCCATCCTCGTCATGCACCTGCGCCTGTTCCAGAACATGGACGGCACGGTCATCGAGGAGGAGGAGGAAGTTCCGAACTTCCCGCCCGAGGAGGTCGACGACAGCACGAAGGTGCTTGAGATGACCATTGACGATCTGGATCTTTCCGTCCGCTCCTTCAACTGCCTCAAGCGCGCCGGCATTAACACCGTTGCCGATCTCGCACAGAAGACTGAGGATGACATGATGAAGGTGCGCAATCTCGGACGCAAGTCTCTGGATGAAGTGAAGAAAAAACTTGAGGAGCTTGGACTCTCCTTGAGACAGGAAAACGAATAAACGATAGGAGTGGGAAACACATGAGAAAGCTC
>CALALM010000513.1 GCA_937925565.1 uncultured Centipeda sp. | reverse complement strand
CGCCGAGAGCTGACGAAAACTCCGCACAACCTCCTGCCATCGCGGCACGTTCGGCTCAATGTCCCTGCCATAAGGAGTGATCGTGACATACCAGAATTGTCCGTACGGCGCGAGAAGTTGCATATGAGGAAGCATGGGCGCGGGATTCTTCGTACAGAAGGCGATGATGTCAACGACGGACGGGGCGAGACGGTACCGCGTGACCTGCTGTGCATCATAGGGATTGCGTACGCAGACCTCGCCCGCGCAGACGATTGACAAACCACGGTGCGTAGAACGCGGGAATGTCCGTACGCATGCCCGTATGCAGAATCATTGTGCTCCCCCCTTTTTTCCATAGAATAGCACAGATGAGCGCAAAGATAAATCCCCAACCGCGACAGCGATCGGGGATAGCGCGACCAAAAATTCTCAGAGATATCGAATCCAGACGTAGATATTCGAGATGATGATGGTGAAAATCATGACGGGGAACGCAATCTTCATAAAGCCGAGGAAGGAAATCGGTCGTCCGCGCTGCGCCGACATGGACGCGACAACGACGTTTGCACTCGCTCCGATGAGCGTACCGTTGCCGCCAAGGCATGCACCAAGAGCAAGCGACCACCACATCGGATCGAGATTCGTGAGCCCCATCTCACCCATATCCTGAATGAGCGGAATCAGCGTTGCAACGAATGGGATGTTGTCGATGAATGCGGATGCAATCGCGCTCATCCAGAGGATGAGGATCGCTGTCGCCTCGACATTGCCGCCCGTCGCCTTGATCGCTTCGGCGGCGAGCATACGAATAACACCCGTTTCGACAAGCGCACCGACGAGAATGAAGAGCCCGCCGAAGAAGAAGATCGCCGGCCACTCAATCTTGGAGAGCACCTTGACAATCGCGCCTTCATCGCGCGTCGCCGTGAGGAGCAGGAGAAGTCCTGCGCCCGAGAGCGCAACGGTCGCGGACTCAAGTCCGAGGCTGCCATGCAAGACAAAAAGAGTGATCGTGAGGAAGATGACGGCGAGGCACTTGCGCAGGAGTGCATGATCCGTGATCTGCGCCCCTGCAGGCAGACGCATGATCTTGTCCTGCAGCTCCGGCTGCGTGTGCAGCCCCTTGTGGTAGAGACCGATAAGAATGAATTGTACCAAGATAAAGATAATTATTGAGATGATCGTCAGATTTTCCACAAACGCCATGAAGTCGAGTCCGACCGCACTGCCGATCATGATGTTCGGCGGATCACCGATGAGGGTTGCCGTGCCGCCGATGTTCGAGGCGAGGATCTGCGAGATGAGATAGGGCATGACATCGACCTTGAGTTGCGAGGTAATGCTGAAAGTGATCGGCACGGTAAGGAGAACCGTTGTGACGTTGTCGAGGAGGGCCGAGCAGACCATCGTGATGGTCGAGAGCACGACGAGGAGCGCGATCGGCTGCGCCTTTACCTTCTGTGCTGCCCAAATAGCGAGAAAGTTGAAGAGTCCCGTTTCGCTCGTAATATTCACAATGATCATCATACCCATGAGGAGTCCCAGCGTATTGAAGTCAATATGGTGGACTGCAGTCTCCTGTTCAATGATGCCGCAGAGTATCATGAGCATTGCGCCGAACAGTCCGACGATGGTGCGGTGCACCTTTTCGGAGATGATGAGCGCGTACGCAATAACGAAGATGACAATTGCCACTATCGTTGCATTTTCCATCATTTCACATCCTTCTTCTCATCTGTGAGAAATCCATCACGTCGCCGTGATAATTACCTGACGATCCTTGCGCTGAATTTTGAGCCGATAATGCTGCACACCTTCCTGTGCCAGCGTCAGTTTCAGCTCCATCAGCGCCCGACCGAGTTCATCCGCCTGTGCGGACGAAAGCCCCGCACGGGCAAGGTCGGCGGGAGGAACGCGTTCCGCCTGCTGACGCGCACGCTCCTCCTCCTGCCGTTCCTTTTTCAGCAGAACCTCGGAAAGTGTCTCCTCCTCCTCAAAGCCCTGCATCATATCGCTGTCCGATCGATTCTTCGGTATCTTTGCCACGGCAAACCTCCTTATGCCGCCCGCATCGGGCGACATGACAGACACGCAGTGGGGATCACTTTACCTTGCTCCATGTGTCCTTCAGCCCGACCACGCGATTGAATACGATATGATCCGGTGTAGTATCCGGGTCAA
>CALALM010000512.1 GCA_937925565.1 uncultured Centipeda sp. | reverse complement strand
GATAAAGACACCCTCATCAAGCGTCAGGTCGTTCATGCGGATGCGGTCGCCCAGAATGGCACCGCCGGAAAAGGGACTCGTGGGATCGACGGCGATGATGCCGACGGTTTTCCCGCGCCTGCGGTATTCCTTGGCAATCTTATCCGTCATGGTGCTTTTGCCCGCACCCGGAGGGCCGGTAATGCCCAGAACATAGGCATGTCCCGTATGCGGATAGAGCGCTTTCATGATGTCGGTCGCTGTCTCACGCTCGTTCTCGATCGCCGTGATGGCGCGCGAGAGCGCGAGGCGGTTGCCCTTCAGCACTTCGGCTGCTATATCCATGCGCCCACCTCCTTCGCGCAGTGACTTTATCGGAACAATGGAATGGATGACAGACGAAACGATTTTCTGTCTGTCATCCATCCTTTCAACAGTGTTTGTTACGCTACGTGTTCCTTGATGAAGTCAACCACTTCGCCGGTCGGTGTGCCGGGGGTAAATACTGCGGCAACGCCCGCATCCTTGAGTGCGGGGATGTCGCCCTCGGGGATGACGCCCCCGCCGATGACGAGCACGTCGTCCATGCCTTTCTCGCGCAGGAGATTGACCACCTTTGGGAAGAGATGCGGATGCGCACCCGAGAGAATGCTCATCGCAACGACGTTCACGTCCTCCTGCAGAGCTGCCTCCGCAATCTCCTCGGGGGTCTGACGAAGACCGGTATAGACGACCTCGAATCCCGCATCGCGCAGGGCGCGGGCAACAACCTTCGCACCGCGGTCATGACCGTCCAGACCCGGCTTTGCAACGAGCACTCTGATTTTCTCTGCCATTTTTATATTCCTCCTGAACGGGGCTGCCGCCGCTTACGTGCGCGGCACGCCCCCTTGCATTCACCAAACACTGATCCGCAAAAACACCGTCGCTTACAGATTAACGTGTGCCTCGTACTCGCCGAAGACCTCGCGCATGACGCCGCAGATCTCGCCGAGCGTCGCGTAGGTCTTGACCGCTGCGAGGATGTGCGGCATGAGGTTCTCGTTCTCGTCGCTGCACGCCTTCTTGAGGTCTGCGAGAGCCGCCTGAACAGCAGCATTGTCGCGCTTCGCCTTCATCGCCTCGACCTTTGCCTTCTGCTTCTCGCCGACGGATGCGTCGACGCGGAGCAGGTTCTTCGGCGCCTCTTCCTCCACTTGGAACTTGTTGACACCGACGATGATGCGGGCACCGGACTCGACGTCCATCTGCCACTTGTAGGCGCTGTCCTGAATCTCCTTCTGGATGTAGCCCTTCT
>CALALM010000511.1 GCA_937925565.1 uncultured Centipeda sp. | reverse complement strand
CACGCACGAGCTGACGTTTTGTTGCGATGTCGGCAGACGGCTCATAAAAATCGACGTGCCACTGCCATGCGAGAAGGTCGATGACTTCCTCTGACAGTTCGTCAAGGCGCGGCAGGAGCAGAGCGTTCCTTGGTTTCTGCCGTGATTTTTTGCAGTTCATCATCGAGTGCCCGCGCCGCCGCATGAATCTGTTTGTCGGCGAGAAGATTCGGCGGCAGGATGTCAAGGAGTGAAACGCTTTGCAGGTCTTTACTCATCTTCCAGTCCTCCGAATGTCACTTTGACGTTCTCGGCGATGGCGACTTGATTCTTTTCGGTCTTTGTGAATACGGGCGATTTGATTTCTGCCCGTTTCACGCCCGCCGCTCGCAGGCAATAATAAAGCTCGGTCGGGTTGATGTCCCGTCCGAGCTTCTCCTTCTGCCATGCGACAAATTCCTGCACAGCGTTTTCGGCGCGTGTCTGTATTGCCGCTGCCTCGGTCGCATCACTGCGGTCGATGTAGTAAACGGCATCAACGTCATATTTCACACTTCCGGGGGCTTTCACGCTCACCTTGTCCGTCAGTGGGCGGATTCTGCGGTCATTCAGCTTCTCGCGGACAAGCGTCAAAACTTCCTCGCCAGGCAAAACACCGCCCTTCAGGAGTGGATAAACGTCAACCTCACCCGGTGCAGGGCTTTCCACGCTCACATCGGAGATGAGCGCGGATGCCGCCTTTGCATGGTACTCATAGGCAAGCGTCGGCCCCGCTGTGGAAAACTTCTCCGGCGCTTCGTGGATGCGCTCGCGATAGTGGTCATCGTCCTCCACGTCTGCGCCGCCTTCGCTCTTTGTTGTGTTCTCCGCCGCTGTCCAAAATGGTACAGGGTCAACGATCCTGCTGATCTCTCCCGGCAGATAGCCGTTCCCCCGTTCTCCGTTCTCGGTACAGGTCGCTGTCGCCGTGACGAATAATTCACCTGCGGGGATGATGGCATTCTCGTTGAGCGCGAAATAGATATTGTCCCCCGCCGTGATCCGTGCTCCTTTGGGAATGATGACGGCATGCTCCCGTGCCGCTGAAAGTGTGAGTTTCATGGTTGCCGTGGCAGGGGCGGCGGGCAGCCTCTCCGTTCCGAC
>CALALM010000510.1 GCA_937925565.1 uncultured Centipeda sp. | reverse complement strand
GCTGGGGCGGCTACTGGGGGTGGGATCCCGTCGAGAACTCCTCGCTCGTGCCGTGGCTGCTCGCCTGTGTTCTGCTGCATCTGATCTCGGTTGCACGCGAGCGGCGCGGGGCATTCTACCTTGTTCATCTCGCCGCGATTTTCTCCTATGCATTCGTCCTCTACGGGACATTCCTGACGCGTAGCGGCATCCTCGGCGACTTCTCCGTGCACTCGTTCGCGGGCTCGGACATCGGCTTCTACATCGCCCTTGCAAATGCACTTATTCTCCTCGCAGGGCTTGGCGTGCTCATCGCGCGCATCGAGCGTCTGCCGAAGGGCGCACTTTACGAGCAGCACCGCAGTCGTGCCTTTCTCGTCCTGCTCGGGATGCTTCTCCTCGTATTCATCGTTGTCATTGTGTTTTTCGGGATGTCCATGCCGCTCATCTCGGGGCTGCTCGGGGAAAGTGCAGCGGTCGATACGAGCTACTACGTGCGCACCTCGCTGCCCATTGCGATTCCGTTCGCCCTCCTCATGGCACTCGGCGTACTCCTGCCGTATGGCGGCGGGCGTGTACAACGTCCCGTCTGGATCTTTGTGATCTCGGTGTTGGGTGGTGTGCTCGCAGGGCTCACCCATGTTACGGATGTCATGTCTGTCTTGCTCTCGACATTTTCGCTGCTTGCCGTTGCGGCTGCCATTGCGGGCTATCGTTATCGTCAGATCGGACTTGGCGGCATGATTGCCCACGTGGGTGCGGGGCTTGCGCTCCTTGCCTTCGTCCTCTCGGGGACGGGCAGTCAGACGACCACCGTCACGCTGACGCCCGATGAGCCGCAGGAAGTCTATGGACACACGATCATCTATCGTGGACAGTCCTTTGCCGAGAGTGGCAGCGAGAAGTCCTACCGCTATGAGGTGGACGGAAGTCTGTGCGAAGCAGTGACAAAGCTGCGCGCAAACGGTGAGGATGCGGCACGCGAGCCCGCGATTGCAAAGAGCCTCTTGGGCGATCTCTACATTGCCCCGTCGCCGACCTCGGCGGAGCGTGACGAGCTGATTCTCATCGCGGCAAGACCGTTATGGGGATCAACGACTATGCTTACCGCTACGAATCCATCGCATTTGAGCCGCAGGGCGGCGGCAAGACCCTCGTCACGGCGCA
>CALALM010000509.1 GCA_937925565.1 uncultured Centipeda sp. | reverse complement strand
CAAGCAGCTCATGTCGTCCTTTGAAAACAAGCTCTACCAGAAGTACAATGCGATGGAAGTCGCGATCTCCCGTCTCTCGACGCAGTTCAACTTCTTTAATGCACAATGATGCAGGGGGGATTCCCATATGGCAAACAGTGCTGCGGAGGCATACAAGAAGCAGCAGGTGATGACGGCAACTCCGGAGGCGCTGACGCTCATGCTCTACAACGGCTGCCTCAAGTTCATCAAGGAGGGCGTCGAGGCACTGGAGGAGAAGAACTATGAGGCGTCGAACATCTCCCTTCAGAAGGCGCAGAACATCATCTCCGAGTTCCGCGTCACGCTCAATATGGAGTATGAGATCTCCCATCAGCTGATGTCGCTCTACAACTATGCCTATGACCGCCTGGTCGAGGGTAATATGAAGAGCGACCCCACGATCATCCAGGAGGCGACGGACATCATAACGGAGCTGCGCGATGCGTGGGCACAGGCGATGAAGACGGCACGCGAGGAAAAGGGCGCGCAGGGCGTGGAGGGGAGCGGTGTCTATGCCGGATGATGTCTGCGCAGAGGCACGCACACTCTGGGAGAAGTACCGCGTGCTCACGTATGAGCTTCTCAAATTTGTGAACGAGGAAGAGATCGACACCTTTCTCGAACTCGTCGATCAGCGAGAGCACATCGTCAATCTCCTGAAGGCACTGCCTACGGACCCCTATCGGATGAGTCCTGAGTGGACGGCATACGATGCCGAGATCCGCCCGCTCGAGATGCAGATCCGATACAAGGCACGTGCGTGGCTCAACCGCTCACGCCGTCAGAACGCCGCCGTCCACAGCTACGACCTCACGGGGGCGAATCCGCTCGGCGGGAATCTCAATCGGCGATACTGACTTCCTTCTAAAATTTAGACAGTCGTACTTGACAAATGGATGAGAAGAAAGTAAAATAACCGCAGTCAATTACTTAAGTATGTCCTCAACACGACGATATACTTTATGTAAGGCAATAATAAGCAAGGGGTGCGGCTGCCATGGAAGGCCGGCTAGCAGCCATACAGGATAGACGCGTCACTTGCCTATTATACAGCGGGCACGGAAGTCCGCACATACATTCAATAAGGTTCCGGAGGATCCGGAAAGACACCAGGGAGGAATTTACACATGGCAATGGTAGTCAAGAACAACATGTCGGCGGTCAACACGCTCAACAACCTGAACAGGAACCAGTCGGCACTTGCGAAGAGCCTGCAGAAGGTCTCCTCGGGCATGAAGATCAACAACGCCGGTGACGATGCATCTGCATATGCGATCTCCGAGCGTATGCGCGTCCAGATTCGTTCGCTCAATCAGGACAACCAGAACACGCAGAACGGCAACAGCATGATGCGCACCGCTGAGGGTGCAGTCTCCAGCACGGTTGAGATTCTCAAGACCCTGAAGGAGAAGGCGATCAGCGCAGCGAACGACACGAACACCGATGACGATCGTCGCATCATCCAGCGCGAGATCAACCAGATGGTCGACCAGATCGACGACAACGCACTTGCAACGTACAACGGCAAGTACCTCGTCGACGGTACGCACAACGCAAAGGGCGATTCGACCTGCACGACCCTTACAAACAGCGCACTGAGCACGACCTCGGCTTGGGGCTCGGCACTGACCTCGCTCCAGACGCGTACGAACGAGAACCTCAACATCCAGTCGACGGATAAGGTTACGCTTTCCTACGTCCGCGAGGGCCGCACCTTCACGACGACCTTCTCGATCGGCAGCCAGACGCTCTCCCAGATCATCACGGCGACTGCGTACAACGGCACGCAGTCTGTGGCAGGTACTGATCTTGTTTCGATTAATTCGTTTGCTCAAGGCTCGATGGTCGGTCTCGACAAGGGCGGCAACAGCGTCTACACGGCAGACAACAAGACAGCGCTCTCGCTCCGTGCTGTGGGCGGCGGCACGACCTATCAGATCGCCGCGTTCACGATTGCGATCTCGGACAGCAACGGCAACCTCCGCAAGACGGCGAACACGGCGCTCGATGCGTTCAAGGAGACGATCCGCGCAGAGTTTGCGTCTGAGGACAACGCGCTTGTTCTGCAGACGGGTACGCGTGCAAACCAGGCGATCAAGGTCAACATGAGCGATATGCGTTCGCTCGCACTCGGCGTGAAGGGGCGCGACGGCTCCGTCCTGAGCGTCCAGACGCAGGAGAAGGCAAACGCAGCGATCAACGCGATTGAGACCGCGCTCCAGAAGGCTCTTGACGAGCAGGCGAACCTCGGTGCAGTCCAGACGCGTCTCTCCTACACGAGCTCGAACCTCACGACGGCGGCCGAGAACGTTCAGAACTCCGAGTCCACGATTCGCGATGCGGATATGGCAAAGGAGATGACGGAGTACACGAAGAACAACGTGCTGCTCCAGGCTGCACAGGCCATGCTTGCGCAGGCGAACCAGAACAGCTCGGCTGTCCTCTCGCTCCTCAAGTAATTTACGGTTACGGCTGTATCTGTTACAGAAAGAATCCCTCCCCTCGGGGAGGGATTCTTTTTCTTTGCTAATTTTACCTATATCGCGTATAATGATGATTTGAACAGTGATGAAAGGATGTGTACGATGAAGATCTCCGCCTGTTATATTGTCAAGGATGAAGTCTGTGAGTTGCGTCGTTCACTTGCCTCCGTTCGGCAGGCCGCAGACGAGATCGTTATTGTCTCCACGGCGGGAGATCTGCGTGTCGCAGAACTTGCCAATGAGTTTTGTGCGCAGCTCTACGATTTTACATGGCAGAATGATTTTTCTTTGGCACGCAATTTTGCACTTGACAAATGTACGGGAGATTCGGTCATCTTTCTGGATGCGGATGAATATTTTTTTCATCCGGAACAGGTGCGGGATGGGATTGCAGCGGTTATACACGAGAATTCTGAGTTTGATATCATCATGATTTCTCTCTGTAATTTCAAGACGAAGGATTCTCTGCAGGATGCGATGTACACACGCAGTCCTCGCATTTTGCGTATGCCGGGGCTTCACTACGGTGGGATGATCCATGAGCAGGCGGGGCGGGACGACGGAAAAACGCGTGTGCTTGTCTATGGAGATGAGCGACTTTCTGCAGGGCATACGGGATATCTGAGAGAGCGCAGCGAGGAGAAGATCCGCCGCAATATTGCCATGCTGGAATGCGATGCACGCCTTCATGGGCACACACCGATGCATGATTTCTATCTGGCGGATTGTTACTTTGGTCTGCACGATTATGCGCGTGTTTTGGAATTATCCCAAAAGGTTCTGCAAAGTGACTATCGCTTCATCGGCGATGAAAGCACGCTCTATCATCAGATGATCGAATCCATGCGTGCGCTTCATTATCCCGATGAGGAGATGCTGGTACTTGCGGAGGAGGCACTTGCAAAATTTCCGGAGCTGCCGGATTTCTACGCCCATCGTGGAATGATCCTCTGCGGGCTTGACCGTTATTCTGAGGCGGCAGAGAGCCTGATCGAAGCGTTGGAGCACTTTGATCGTGATTTTTCCTCCATACATGATGCTTCGTTCTTCAATTCGTCTGTAGCAGCCCTTGCGGCGCATCGAATTGTGCAGATCTATGAACATCTGGGCGCGAAGGAAGAAGCGCAGCATTGGACGGAGAGGGAGAAGTCCTATATGGGGGAGAATGTGGAGATCATGGAACAGGCACGGATACGGATTACGGCGTGCTATATTGTGCGTGATGATGCTGCTCATCTGAAAAAGTCCATCGAAAGTCTGCACGATTCTGTTGATGAACTGATTGTGGTCGATACGGGCTCACGGGATAACTCCGCGGCGGTGGCAGAGTCCTTCGGTGCTGCCGTTTATCATGTCCCTTGGACGGATGATTTTGCCGCCGCGCGCAATGCCGCACTTGCCCATGCAACAGGCGAATGGATCGTATTCATTGATGCAGATGAATATTTTTCGCCTGAGACGCGCAATTACCTTCGCTCCGTGATAGAGGAGGCAGACCGTGCAGATACCGAGGCGCTCCTTGTGCCGTGGCACAATATCGACGAGGAAACGGGGGAGACCCTGCTCGATTCCTATGTACCGCGCATCTTTCGCCATCGTGAGGGGCGCCGCTATGTGGGGCGTATTCACGAGGAACTGCGCGATGCGGATGGTACTGCACCGTCCGTCCGGATCATTGCACCGGAACTTTTGACACTCGTGCATACGGGGTATTCGTCCGTACTGACGCGTGAAAAAGGGGAGCGGAACCTGCGCCTTCTTCTGGATGAAGTGGCGCATACGGATGCACCGGAGCGCTGTTGGCGCTATCTCGCAGAGACCTATGACAATCTGGGGGATGAACGGATGGCGGAACGCTATGCCCTCCTGGACATTGGTCTTGGGCGGTGCTCCGTCATCTATGCAAGCCGCTCCTATCGGATTCTCCTGCGTATCTATGGCGCAAAGCCCGCACTGCGGGAGCGCTATCTGACGGTTGCCGCGCAGGCCGTACGCGATTTTCCGGAACTGCCGGAGATGCACGCGGAGTATGCGGAGGCACTTGCCGCATTTCATCGCTATGAAGAGGCAGCAGCCGCAGCAGAGCATGCGGTCGGCATGGAAATACCAGGGGCGGGGACCGACCGCTCCCTCTTTACAGAGGAGATGGGAGCGCAGCTGCGCCGCCGCACGGCAATCTGGCAGCGGATCGCAACACATGCGAAGGAACTGCGTATTTCGGCGGCGGTCTTTGTGCGCAATGATCTGCGGGATATGGAAACGTGGCTCTCCAATACGGAAGTCTATGCGGATGAGCGCATTGTCATCGATACGGGCTCGACCGACGGGACGCGTGCACTTGCAGAGAAGGCAGGGGCGACGGTCACAGACTTTTACTGGCAGGATGACTTTGGCGCCGCACGCAATGCCGCAATTGGAGCGGTGAGCGGTGACTGGGCGGTGGTTTTGGATGCGGACGAGTCGTTTTTCGATCCGTCGGAAGTTCGCTCTTTCCTCGCAATGCTGGATGTCATCCTGCCTCATGTGGATGCCGTGCTTCTGCCGATTGTACACATTGATGAGGATGCGGGGGAACGCGAGACGGGACGGGCACCGCATATTCGTCTTCTGCGCATGGGCCGCGGGCTCTTCTACGAGGGGCGTGTACATGAAGCACTGCGCAAGGAGGGGGGGGAACCCGCGCTCTATCATGAACCGGTTGCCCTCGCGATCCGTCATGTGGGGTACTCCTCCGGACGCATCCGCGCCAAGTCCGAGCGCAACCTCGCTCTGATGGAACGGCAGATCGGGGAGAAGGGGCTTCAGCCCGGCGATTGCCGCTACCTTGCCGATACGTACTATAGTCTTGGGAAGTATGCGGCGGCACTGATCTATGTACGTGCCGCATTGGAGGAGAATGTGACCTCCGTCGGCGCACAGAGTCATCTTCATCATCTCCTGCTGGATGCAATGGAACAGGAGAATGTTCCTCTCACAGAGCAGGTTGCGGCTGCACGTGCGGCGCGGGATGCCTTCCCACAGTTGCCGGATTTTCATGGGCGGTTGGGCGTTCTTTGCGCTGCCATGGGGGAGGAGAATGCTCTTGCGGAGTTGACGTGTGCACTGGAACTCTATGCGCATCCCAGGAATGCGGACGGCGAGGCGTCTGCTTTTGCCGCGTGGGCAGGGGCGGTCTCTGCCATGCGCGCACGGCTTCTGATGGAGAGCGGAGATATTCCTGCAGCAGAGGAAGAACTCACACGTGCATTTTCTCTCGGTACGGCACGTGAGGAGGCGCTGGATGTCTATGTGGAGCTGCACCGCAGCGAGGATATGGGGGAGCTTTTGGCACATCTGTGCGCAATGCTTGGAGATGATGCGGATGCACTTGCCTATGTCATGCGCTTTGCGGACAGCTACGGATGGCTCCTCCTCGCACGGGAGGCGCGCGCAGCACTTGCGCAAACGACGGGAAGCAACTTGGAGGAACCCCCGATCTATGCACGTGTGAGGGAGATTGCACCGAGTGAATTGGGCGGGCAGATGGTCGGCACGTTGGCAGAGAATGTGCGTGAGCTTCCGGAGATCCTGCTCCGGTTGGAGCGCGACAGAAACGCGGAGAGCATCGTACTCTATCATCGTCTGCGCACACTTCTGCCGCAATCCATGCGTGCGTTCTGGCGGCATTATGATGAGCCGGACGCCGTCGCGCTTCCTGCGGGCAGGGAGGGCTGCGAACTTGTGCGGGAGGCGTTCATTCAGCATGCGGATGCCGTTCAGGCGGAGCGGTTTTCGCGTGCGGCGGCGAGCTATGGGGAGGAATTTCTGCGCGCACGTGCACAGGAATTTACGGCACACGGGAGATGGGAGGGCGCACTTCCTGCATGGTCGTTTGTCGCGGCGCTTGCGGGGGAGACGGCGGATACGCTCTATGAAATGGCGCTTGCCGCACTGCACCTGGGTAAACATGAGGAGACGGGAGAATATCTCGCACGTGCGCTTTTTCTCGATCCCACGCATAGAAAGTCAACGGAATTATTGGAGTTGATACGATGAAGATCTCGGCATGTGTCATCGCAAAGAATGAGGCGGAAAATCTGCCGCGCTGGCTTGCATCCATGCGCGACTTTGCCGATGAGATGATCGTGGTCGATACAGGGTCGACAGACACGACGGTGGAGATTGCGCGTGCGGGCGGGGCGAAAATCTTTCATTTTGATTGGATTGATGATTTCGCTGCGGCAAAGAATTTTGCGCTCGACAAGGCATCGGGTGACTGGGTGGTCTTTACGGATGCGGATGAGTACTTTACGGAGGATAGCGCGCCGCGCGTGCGTCCCCTGATCGAGGAATACGACAAAAAGAGGAAGTTTGATGGCTTTATTGTGCACCTCGTCAACATCGACATGGATACGGGGGCACTCCTCGGCACCTCGGCCGAGGTGCAGCGCATCTTTCGCCATGCGCCGCACATCCGCTTTGTGGGAAGCATTCACGAACATGTAGAGAATCTGAGCGGTGATCCGGACCGCGAGATGGTGATGGCACCGGGACTCACACTCTATCATACGGGCTATTCGCCGCGCATCATCAAGGAGAAGTCGCGGCGCAATCTGGAGCTCCTGCTCGCGCGTCAGGCGCGTGGGGAGCACAAGCATCTCGATGAGTATCATCTGATGGACTGCTACTATACGCTTGAGGACTATCCGCAGGCGGCACATTATGCCAAGCTCGCGCGCGACAGCGCGGATCGTCCCGTCGGCTCGGAGAACCGCCCGCACGCCGTGCTCCTTCAATCGCTCATCCTGATGGGCGCATGTGAAGAGGAAATCGAGGAAGCGTATAAAGCAGCGCGTGCGGCATTTCCGGAGAATGCGGACTTCCCCCTGATCTATGGCACATGGGCGTGGGATCAGGGGTATTTCGCATGCGCACGTGCGGCATATCGCGAGGGGCTTCATCTGTATGAGGAATACTATCGCGAGGGAGATTTTTCCGGCATTCTTGCGCCGAGCGCCTATGTGCGCCTCGGTGAGGCAGCGGTGCTCGCGGGGGATGCGGAGGAGGCGGCGGCGCTCTATGAGCGTGCTCTTGCGATCAGTCCGCGCTATACACCCGCACTTGCGGGGCTTGTGCATCTTCTCGGCGCGGCGGGGGCGGATGATGCAGCGCTGATCGAGGTGCTGAACGGGCGCTATGATGTAGCGGCGGATGCTGCCTTTCTTGCCTCCGTTTTGGCGGGGACAGGATTCCCGCTTGCGGGTCTCTACTATGACCGTCGAAGTGCACATAAGTTTTCTCTGCGCCGTCGTTTCCTGCTCGCGGGCGATGTGTGTTCGGCAGCGGCGTCGCTCGTGGAGGATATGGAGCGCACGGCGGCGGTTGCGGCAGCATATGGGGCGGACTTTGCACCCGAGGCACAGGGGGCTCTCGCGCTTCTCTTGCCGGACTCCTGCAGAGAGCTCTCGGCAGCGCCCGGGGCACAGCGAATGATGCGGCGCATCGGACGTCTGGCAAAAGAACGGGGACGAGAGGGATGACGCAGACAGAGCGGCTTGAGGCGCTGCGCGACCGAATTTTTGCAGCGCTCGCACGTGGGGATGAAAAAGCGGCGAAGAAGGGGATCAAAGAGCTGCATCGGTATGTACCTGCCGAGGCGGCGAGGCTGCTGACGGCATTCCACATCGAGGCGGGGTGCGCGCGAAAAGCGCTGGCGGCGTGGCAGGAATGTGCACGGCTTGCGCCCGATGATTCCTATACGATCTTTCTGCGCGCACGGATCCATCTTTTGGAGGGGGAGCGGGTTGCTGCACTTCAATTGATCACGCCCCTCCTTGACCGTGCCGTGCCGCCCGCGCTTGCGGAGAAGATCTGTAATCTTGCGGGGCAGTGTGCCCGCTTTCTTGGGCACGCGCGGGAGGCGGTCACGTTCTATGAACGGGCGCGCGATGCTGCGCCCGATCTCGCCCTGCGTGCGCTCAATGCGAGCAATGTGCTCTTCAACCGTCACTATCTGTCTGCAACGCTCGCAGAGGACAGGCGGGCGGCGGAGGAATACGGCGCGCTCTTTGCAAAAGTGCGCCCGTTCGATCATGTGCAGCATCGTATGGGAAAGCGGCTGCGCGTCGGCTATCTCTCGCCCGATGTCAGGGAACACGTTGTGCTCTCGTTTTCGTATGCACTGATGACGGCGCTCGACCGTTCGCGCTTCGAGGTGACGGTCTATGCGCTGAATGCGGAGGACGCCTATACCGAAAAGGTGCGGCAATCGGTTGAACACTTCCGCAATCTCATGCAGCTGTCGGCGGAGGAAGCGGCACATGCGATCCACCGTGACGGCATTGACATCCTCGTTGATCTTGCAGGGCACACGGCGGCGCGGACGCTGCCGATCCTCGCCCATCGTCCTGCGCCCGTGCAGATCTCGGGCATCGGGTATTTTGCCTCGACGGGGTTGTCCACGGTGGATTATTTTCTTGCCGATCCGATTCTTGCGGCGGGCGATGCGGAGGAGGGCTTTACGGAGGAGCTGCTCATCCTGCCGCAGTCGCATTTTTGCTGGCAGCCGCTGCATACGCCACCTGCACCTGACCATGCTCCTGTGGCGGAACGTGCCATTGTATTTGGCAGTTTCAACAATTTTACAAAGCTGAACAACGGGGTGCTCCGCGTCTGGGCGGAGATCCTGCGCCGCGTGCCAAAGAGCCGTCTCCTCCTCAAGACGGATGTCTTTTCATTCGCGGATGCGCGTGTGGAGGCTCTGCACCGCTTGGAGGCGGCGGGCATTCCGCCGGATCGCGTCGATGCGGAGGGTTCATCGAAGGATTATCTCGCGGCATACAATCGCATGGACATCGCGCTCGATCCCTTCCCCTATCCGGGCGGCGGCACGACATGCGATGCGCTCTATATGGGCGTACCCGTTGTAACGCTTGCGGGAGAGAGCCTCGGCAGCCGCTTCGGCGCATCGCTTCTGGAGAACATTGGGGCGGGGGCACTTGTCGCGCATTCGGAGGAGGCGTATATTGCGTGTGCCGTTTCTCTTGCCAATGACGCGGAGATGCTCGACGCGCTGCATGCGGGGCTGCGTCACATGATGGAGACATCCCCCGTGATGGATGTGCAAGGCTATGGCAGGGCAGTGGGGGCTGCCTATGAGCAGGTCCGGACAGAATATGCCGGGCGAAGCGGTCTGCTAAAGTCTCCCTTCATTCGTGACGATAGTATGAGTATGGATGTAAAGGCGCTGAAAGACCACATTTTTGTGCTGCTTGAGAGCGAATGCTATGCGGAGGCGCAGGTGTGGGCGGAGCGCGCTTTTGCTGCCGATGTGCAGGATGATATGCTCACCTATCTCCATGCGTATGCCGTGGAGCGGCAGGGCGATCTGCCGCATGCAATCGCACTGGCGGAGAAGTATCTGGCGACGGGACGCAGTGACCTCCGGCATGAATTTATGCGGATGCGCGCCGCCGTTGCCTATCGGATGGGCGATGTACGGGCATCGGAGTTCTACAGGTGCGCCTATGAGGAGGAGCCGTCGGATCCTTCCCTCTACAGCTCGTTCCTGCTCGCGCAGAACGCGCAGCTTGTGAATGAAGAGGAACTGTTTCGTGCGCATTGTCAATATGGGGGGCTTTTTGAAGCAACACCGCACTATACCTATTCTGTCCCCTATCGTCATAAGAAGATTCGCGTCGGCTACATTTCGCCGGATTTCCGCCGTAACGTTCTGCAGCATTTCGTTCAGCCACTGCTGATGAGATATGACCCCATGCGTTTTGAGGTCTATGTCTACAGCACGACAGAGACACCCGATGAGGTGACGGCTGCGCTGCGCCCGTCTGTGACCGTGTGGCGCGATTTGGGCGGCACTGCTCCCGAGGAGCTCGCTGCGCGCATTCATGCGGACGAGATTGATGTTCTTGTCGATCTGGCGGGACATGCGGCGGGGGGAGCACTCCCTGTACTCGCGTACCGTCCCGCGCCCGTGCAGATGATGGGACTGGGCTATACGGCGACCTCGGGGCTGCCTGCCGTGGACTTCTTTTTGACGGATGCGGTCTGCGACCCCGTTGGGGGGGTGAGTGAAACGTATTTCACGGAAAAACTGATTCGTCTGCCGAGTCAGTTCGTCTATGTGCCGCGTGCAGACCTGCCCATATCGACAGGTGCGCCTGCGAAGAGGCGTGGGCACATTCTCTTCGGCGTATTCAATCAGTACCGTAAATTTACGGACGCGATGCTGCTCTGTTGGCGGGAGATTCTGGAGCGGGTGCCGCAGGCGCAGCTCCTCTTAAAGTCCCAGATTTTCTTTGCACCTGCGATGATGGAGGCGGCACAAACGCGTCTTAAACGGCTCGGATTTGATCTTGCACGTGTGATCTTGGAGCCCGCAACAACGGACTATATGGAGCGCTATCTCGCTGTGGATATTGCGCTTGATACCTATCCGTGGCCGGGCGGCGGCACGACCTGCGATGCGCTCTACATGGGCGTGCCCGTGGTGACCATGTACGGAGCGCGGCGGAGCA
>CALALM010000508.1 GCA_937925565.1 uncultured Centipeda sp. | reverse complement strand
TCGGCAGCGAGGTACGCACATAGTAGCTCGTATCGACCGCCGCACTCTCTCCAAGCAGCCCCGAGATGAGCGGCATGGACATTCCGAAAAATACGACAGCGACGATGAATACGATGAGAAGCATCCCGAGCAGCACGAGGAAGTCTCGGCTGCGGTGCTGCTCGTAGACCGCCCCCTTCGGCAGACGTTCAATCCGAACGATCAGAACGCCGAGCCCGAAGAGCAGGACAGCCGCATTGGCAAGGGCGATGTAGAGGCCGATGTCCGAGCCCGCAAAGGAGTGCACGGAGAAATCACCGAGAATACCGCTGCGCGTGAGGAATGTCCCGTAAAGGACGAATGCGTAGGAGAAGGTCGCCGCAAGATGAACGAGGTAAAACGCCCCGCGCCGCCCACGCGCAACAGAGATCAGATGAAGCAGAACACAGGCGAGCAGCCACGGCACGAGCGAGGAGTTCTCCACGGGATCCCAGCCCCAGTAGCCGCCCCAGCCGAGTACCTTGTACGCCCAATAGCCGCCGATGAAGATGCCCGCACCGAGAAATGCGGACGCAACGAGCGTCCATCGGCGCATGGGAGCAAGGAATCCCGCATCCATCGGCGCCTTTATCATGCTCTCAAGCGAATAGACAAAAGGAACGGCGAGAAGTGCATACCCGATGAAGATGATTGGCGGATGCACTGCCATCCACGGATCTTGAAGGAGTGGGTTCATCCCGTGCCCGTCCAGCACGATTGTGTCGGCGGGAACGAACGGACTTTTGATGAGGACGAGGACGGCGAGGACGGCGGTGAGCACATGATAAATTCCGCGCCCTGTTGCCGTCATGCGCCCATTCTGCACCAAGATCATGCCGACGACGGCATGGATCACTAGCCAGAGGAGGAACGAGCCCTGCTGCCCTGCCCAGAACGCGGAGATTTTATAGAGGAGCGGCAGATCGATGGACGAGTAGCTGACAACATAGTTGTAGCTGAAATCATCCGAGAGGATGGCGGCAAAGAGTGCCGCCGCTGCACCGAGCGCAGCAACACTCGTGAGGGCTGCGCAGATTTTCCCTTCGTTCGTTTTCCCCTGCGTCTCGGCAAATACCGCTGCGAGGGCAAAGAGAAGCACAGCGCCTAAGAGTACCGTTCCGATCATACTTGAACCTTTCCTTTTTCCGCCTCGTATTTCGACGGGCACTTGATGAGTAGCTTGTCTGCCGCAAAGGAATCGCCCGTGTATTTTCCAATCGCGACGATATGATACGCCTCATCGAAGTTGTCGGGCTTCACGCCTTTGTAGCGCACGAGCATCGTCTCGCCCGTCTCCTCGTCAGCAATGGAGAAGACGAACATCTCATTCTCCATATGCGGTTCAACGGCATCGTCCGGGAGTCCCTTCACCTGCACGTTGCGCTGAGAGGCGCGCGCATCCGCAATGCTGACGTAGGGTGTCACGGAATCGGCGAAAAAATATCCGGCGTAGCCGATAAAGCCAAGAATCAGTACAACAAAGAAGTATTTACGCATGACGATCCCCCCGTTTCATCAGCCAAACATACATAAGTGTCACATCGAGCAGCGACAGCATAAGCGTTCCGAGCATCACCGCGTCCATATCGATCTGCCCCGCGCCGTTGAGGACAGGCGACGGATGCAGCGAGAAAAACATGCGCGGCAGGATAAAGACGAGGAACGGAACCGCGATAAAGGAAAAGAGTGCATAGACCGCCGACGATGAGGCTCGTGCGCGTTCATCCCGCATTGTCATACGAAGTGTAGCGTATGCCCCATAGATGAGGAGCAGAACAAAAATTGTCGTCTGCCGCGGATCCCAGTTCCAATACGCGCCCCATGTGAGCTTTGAGAAGATTGCCCCGCTCCCCGTGGCGAGAAGCGTGAAGACCAATCCGAGCACAGCAGACCGCGCACTTTTTGTATCATAGCGAAGATTGCGTGTTTTCAAATAACGTGCGCCCCAGTAGGCGGCGCAGAAGAATGCAATGACCGAAACCCACGCACATGGGATGTGGAAGAAAGCAATGCGAACATAGTCACCCAGCCCCTCAGCAGGAGGGACGACGAAGAACACGGCGTAGAGCACAGCCAATGTCAGAGCGGCAATCACCCCGGCAAGCATGAGACCCCCATCTCTAACTCTCAATCCAGAGAGAATCAAACAGCATCGATGCGCCCACCGTGAGCGCCATATCATAGATTAGCATACCGCCAAGGAACGCCGGCTCTCCCCCGCCA
>CALALM010000507.1 GCA_937925565.1 uncultured Centipeda sp. | reverse complement strand
TTTCTTTTTCTGAAGGCTCTCGAGCACCTCATAGCAGTTCGCACGGACGGAGATGTATTCGTCAATGCCCGCTTCCTTGTAAGTCTCAAGCAGATCTTTCGGCGCGGCGCCCGCGAGGAAAACGCGCGCATCCGGCAGCACCTCATGGAGCTTCGGCGCGAGCGCGGGCACGATCTCTGGATAGGTCGCGTCCGTGGAGCAGATGACGACCGCATCCGCGCCGCTCGCACGCGCTGCCTCCGCAGCCTCCTCGACGGTCTTGAAGCCATCGTTCGTGAGCACCTCGAATGCGCCGACCTGCAGGAAGCCCGTGGTAAAGTCTGCACGTGCCTTGTGCTGCGGGATGGGTCCCATATTTGCGAGGAAGATCTTCACGTTGTCGTTCTTCTCGGCCTTGTAGTCCTCCGTGCGCCGACGCAGCGCCTCGAAGCGCTCGCTCCAGCGGTGCGGCGCGATTGCGGCGACGGTCTCCGCGCCCTTCCCCTCGTTGACTGCGTTCATCAGCTCTGCAATCGTTGCGCCCGCAAGCGCCGCCTCCGTCGCATTCTCAACACTGAGCGCTCCCCTCAGTGCGGCAAGCGCCTCGTCACGATGCTTTGCATCAATGTCGGAGAGATAGGCGTCGATGTCTTTCGTGCGCTGTGCCTTGAGCGCCACCGTATCCTCCGCACGCGTCTCCAGCAGCGTCTCCGTCATGTTCGGATACATATTGTTGCCGACAATGCGATCTTTGCGGAGGTTGGCACTCTTGAAGCGGTCGGCAAGCACTTTCGCGATGGCATCCTGCACCGTACCGCTACGCAGAGCCTCCACGATACCGCCCTGCTTCTCGATGCTTTGGAACTCTTCCCAGATCTTTTCCTTCATCTGGCGCGTCAATGTTTCGACTGCCCACGAGCCGCCGGCGGGATCGATGGGTTGGAGAAGTCCGAATTCCTCCTGCAGCATGATCTGAATATTGCGCGCGATGCGGCGCGAGAATTCATCGCCCTTGCGGATGGGTTCGTCGAACGGCGCACTCTCAAAGGAGTCGATGCCGCCCACGACGCCCGAGAAGATCTCCGTTGTATTGCGGAGCATATTGACATACGGGTCGTAGATGGTCTTGAAGAAGAGCGCAGGGCGCGCATGGATGCGCATCTTCTGCGCCTCTGCGCTGCCGCCGAACGCCTTCACGATCTGCGCCCAGATCGGACGCACGGCGCGCAGCTTTGCAATCTGCAGGAAGAAGTTCGCGCCCATTGAGAACCCAAAGGCGATCTGCGATGCCGCCTCGTCAATCGTAAGACCACGCTCGCACAGCGCCCTGAGATACGCCGTCGCCGTAGCAAGGACGGAGGCAACCTCCTGCACATCGTTTGCACCGCCGCTGCTGTAGACATCGCTGCGTACGAACACCGTACGCAGACGCGGTGCATTCGCCGTCGCCCAGCGCGCCGCCGCAGCGAGGCTGTCATAGTGTGCGTCCAGCGAGGCGGGGAGTTTCCCGTCCGTCACGAGCGCACCGACAGGATCCGCGCCGACGATGCCCTGCACGTTCGCCATATCCTCGCCCGCCGCGCGGCGTGCCGCCGCCACGAGTGCGAGGAGGGGCACGGCATTTGCGCCCGCATAGACATAGAGCGGGAACTTCTTGAGGTCAAGCCCCGTGAGCAACGTGTGCATATCATCGACCGTCGTCACGCTCGTGCCCGTGTCACCGACCTTCTCCGCCTGACGTGCGTCGATGCCTGCACGGGACGCCGAGTCCAACACGATGTGATAGATCGTCGATCCCTTGTCGTTCTCATGACGCAGGAGTTCGTTGTTCTCGGAGGGCAGCGTCTCGTCGCATGCCTGCGCGATGCCCCACGGCTTTCCGATGTAGCCCGCCGCATCCACGCCGCGCAGATAGTCGCCCATCCCCGGCATGACGCTCTTCGGCAGGATGTCCTCCGTGTGCTTGCGGGTATACATGGGGTCGAAGGTGATGCCCTCGTAGGTCTTCGTGAACATCTTCTTCTCAAACGGCGCGCCCTTGAGCAGTGCTTCGCAGGCAGCTTTCCACTCCTCGTCCGTGGGCGGCGTGAATTCATCGAGCGGAACGTCGGGAAAATCCTCGACATCCGCCGATTTCTTCAGAAGTTTCTGAAGTTCCTCGTCGCTTGACCGTTCTTTTTCTTCCGGCATAATACGTCCTCCTTTTGTGTTTGCGGGAAGGCTCTGTCAGAGTGTGACCCCCAACATATAACAAAGCAATGCGATGTGGGCAAAAAAGATAAACACAGAGCATTGCCAACCTTAAAAAAAATCGCTCTGAGCTTCCACCCTCAGAGCGCAGCCCCCATAGAGGAGGCAAAACGAGAACTGAAAAGATGAGCAATGTTTCCCCAAGGAGCGCATACTCCTTCA
>CALALM010000506.1 GCA_937925565.1 uncultured Centipeda sp. | reverse complement strand
CAAGATGTGCCTGCACCTGCTTCTCCAGCGCCGCATTGTTCACCAGCTGCTTGCTGTAAAGGCGCACGCGCCCCGGCATATACGACGCAATGTCCGTCGTGCGGACGAAGACATCCATCGCCGACTGCGGAATCGCATTTTTGATCGTATCGAAAATATTCATAAAAAGCCCTCTTACTTTCAAAAAGGGACTGCGCGCGACTCCGCGCAGCAGCCCCCCCAACACGATGGAACTCTTACTGCTCCGATGCGGACTGTGCCGCAATCAGATCCTCCAGCTCCTCTTTCTGTCGCTGAAGCTCCGCCAGCGAGAGATCCGCCTGCCCTGCTTCAAGAGCCGCAAGCTGCTGTGTGCGCTCCTGCATGAAGCGGTAGCCGAAAATACCTGCCACCGCACCGACCGCAAGGCCGATCCAAAAATCTGTCTTCGAGAACATGACAATTCCTCCTCTGTTCTATCGCCCAAAATCTTGGGCATTTTCGCATCTTGGCGCCTTGCCTCAGAACTGAGTGATCGCCGGGCGAAATCCGCCTTTGGAAAAGAAAAGCCGCCATATGGCAGCCTTGAAGGTTTTCGCAGAGCGATGACAATTCCTGCGCCGTAAGAATGTGGCATCCTGCCGTCATCCTCTCCGGAATCATCTGTTGTTCTCAGTATATATGAGAATACCGATAATGTCAATAGCTTCAATGTAATCAGGAATAAGTATTGCAATCATGGAAAATGATTAGCAATGCCCCTTCGCTTCCTTGTGGAAGTATTGTCCGAGCAGCTTCACCGAGCAGTAATTGCCGCACATCGAACACGCCTCCTCCCCCTCCTCATTGCGTGCGCCACGCTTCCTGCGCGCAAGCTCCGAATCAATTGCGAGCCTCATCTGCGCCTCCCAGTCCAGCTCCTTGCGAGCCTTCGCCATTGCGAGATCCCAGTCCCATGCCCCCGATACGCCGCGCACAAGATCGGCGGCATGTGCCGCGATCCGCGCCGTGATGACGCCCGCGTGCACATCCTCGACCGTCGGCAGCCCCAGATGCTCCGCCGGCGTCACATAGCAGAGGAAGTCCGCGCCATTCACGGCGGCGAGTGTCCCGCCGATCGCCGCCGTGATATGATCGTAGCCGGGTGCAATGTCCGTGACAAGTGGACCAAGCACATAGAACGGCGCATTGTGGCAGAGCTCTTTCTCGAGCTTCATATTCGCCGCAATCTGGTCAAAGGGCACATGACCCGGCCCCTCCACCATCACCTGAACGCCGCGCGCCCACGCGCGTTCGACGAGTTCGCCGAGCGTAATGAGCTCGGTGATCTGACAGCGGTCGGTCGCGTCCGCGAGGCATCCGGGACGCATGCCGTCGCCGAGACTGATTGTCACATCGTATTTCTCGCAGATGTCGAGGATATCATCGTAGCGCTCGTAGAGCGGATTCTCCTTCCCATGATGGAGCATCCATCCCGCAATGAAGGACCCGCCGCGGCTCACGATGTCCATCACGCGCCCCTCGTTTTTCATCTGCTCGATGGCGGCGCGCGTCACGCCACAGTGCAGTGTCAGGAAGTCCGCACCATCCTTCGCCTGCTGCTCGATCACATGAAAGAGATCCTCGTCCGTCATCTCGATCACCGCGCCGTGGTTCTTGATCGCGACAACGGTCGCCTCGTAGAGCGGCACTGTCCCAACCATGATCGGCGCGTGTTCGATAATGCGACGGCGGGACTCACCAATATTGTCCCCCGTCGAGAGATCCATCACCGAATCCGCCCCGCAGCGTACCGCCTCGTCCAGCTTTCGGAGCTCCGGTTCGATGTCGGGAAAGACGTTCGATGTACCGATGTTCGCATTCACCTTGACGGAAAGCCCCGCACCGACGCCGCGCGGACGGAGCTTTTGGTGCCCCACATTCGCGGGGATTGCAATCCGTCCTGCCGCCACACCTTCACGTACAAACTCCGACGTTACCCGCTCCTCCTTCGCGACGAAGCGCATCTCTTCCGTTGTCTCTCCCGCGCGTGCGCGCTGCATCTGTGTCGCCATGAGAACCCCTCCCTGAATATAAAACAGAAAAGCCGTCCGGCATAGACCGAACGGCAAACAAATCAAGCCACTTCCCTACGCAGGCATTACCCAACAGGTTCCAAGGGTCGATCCTAAGTTTCCCTAAGACCTCTCAGCAAACGCTCCCCCAGTGGAAATATTCAATTATCTTATATCATTATATCATTGATGCACCTGAAAAACAATAGAAAGACATACTTTCTTCAAGGTTCTTCATCAAAATATCATCATCGTCCTATATGATAATTCCGATCATTTCCACACGCATGAAAGGTGCATCTCCATGAAAATCCATTCGCAGCGCTTTGCGCGCTTCCTTGGCATCTGCCTCGCCCTCATCATCATTTTCTATGCACTCTTCCACCTGCCCGCCGGCGAGGACGGCGACCCACCCACCTACAAGGCAGAAGTGCTTTCCGTTGCGGAGAGCGAAAACGACATCGCTGCATTTGCGCCGGGCAGCGCACAGTATAGGGTACAGATTCGTATCGACTCAGGCCCCGCAGAGGGAACAGAGGCAACAATCACACACCGAACGCTGAACAATCCCGCCTTTGATATCCATCCGCAGGAGGGCGACAACATCATCGTCCGCACGGAGAACGAGAGCTACGCCATCGTCGACTACGACCGCCTGCCCGCGATGCTCCTCCTGCTGCTTGGCTTCGCCGCTCTCCTCATCCTCTTCGGCGGAATCACCGGCGCAAAGGCGCTCCTTGTCCTCCTCTTCGCCGTCCTTCTCATCGCAAAGGGACTCATTGGCTTCATCCTTTTCGCACCGTCGCACATCCTCCTCTGGACCATTCTCATCGGTGCTGTCATCACGCTCGCGACGCAGCTCATCGTCAACGGGCGCAACGTCAAGTCCGCAGGCGCGATCATCGGAACGATCGGCGGCATTCTCATCGCCGGGCTCCTCGCCATTCTCGCCATCCATTTCACCTATCTCACGGGCGTCGCTGAGGAGCAGGCAGGCATGCTCAAGGTTCTCTATCTGAAAGACGTGGACTTTCGCGAGCTGCTCTTTTCCGGCATTGTGCTCGGTGCTCTTGGTGCCGTCATGGATGTCGCTGTCTCCATCGCCTCCGCGCAGTACGAGATGAAGCTGCTTGCGCCCAAGACCAAGTTTCAGGCACTCGTCTCCTCCGGGCTAAATGTCGGCCGCGATGTCATGGGCACGATGGCAAACACCCTCATCCTCGCCTACATCGGCGGCGCACTTCCGCTCATCCTCCTCATCTCCGCACAGCCCGACATCGCCCTCGTACACGTCATGAATCTCAACATGATCGCAACCGAAATCGTACGCTCCCTGATTGGCAGCATCGGGCTTCTCTGCGCCATCCCCATCACCGCCTACGCCACCGCCTTCCTCATCACCATCCGCCCGCGGCGCAAGAAAAAAGCGGAGGACTGACCTCCGCCTGAATTACGCCTATGTTCTTATGCCTTCTTAAAGATCCCCAAAAAGAACATCCGCGCCAACAGCTTCTTTCTGGCATCTTCCTCCGTGTCCCCATCCATCAGCGGCAGAAACTGCTCCGCAAGCGACTCATCTGCGGCAAACGACACTACGTGGATTTTATATTTGTTCAAATACGGGTGCACATGGAGCGCGAACAACAGTTCGCCGTGTGGAATCGATGTGAACGCTGTCACCTCACCCTCACCACAATACGTATCCCGCCGCCCCATGTTCATGACATGCGCCAGTTCATAGGCACTGCTTGGGTTGCGCACAGGCAGAATGAGAACCCCGCCCTCGGCAAGGAGTCCGTAGAGGTGTTCTATTGCAGCGATTATATCCTTGACCGGAAGTTCATCCAGATAGCATCCTGCCGAGATAATATCATATTGCCCCGCACTCTGCACAGCAATCTCCTCGACCTCGGCTGCCGTCATTGTTTCATCGAAGATATAGTCCGTATCCGGCAGATAGCGTCTGTCAAAGACCGCTGCCGTCATATGCGGTGTAAATCCGCTGCGCCGGTATGCATTGACCAAAGCACAGGCAAGATCGCCAAAACGTGGCTCTAGGATCAGTGCACGTTCATGGTTACGCAAGGTATGCCACGGCCACACATCCTCCACACCGATAAAATTACCCCGTGAATCCCAGGCATCCACGCCCCACTTCTCATAGTAAACGCGACGCATCGCATTGAGTGCATTCCCCACTTCCTTTTTACGCCCCTCACCGAGTGTCACTCCACCGAAGTGATGCATAAATGTATCTTTAAGAAGCACCTGCCGCCAACCAGTACGACGAAGAAGTGTTGATAGGTCATCATCCACAAACTCGCCTCGTGTATATATTGGATCAATTAATCCCATCTGATGAAGACGCTTCGGGGCAATACACAGAAACGGCATCAGCTGACTGCGATCTTCCAAAATGGTAGGCTTTCGATAATTATAGGTCTCCGCAAATCTCTGCATCTCTTCCATCCCATCAAACGTATTGGGATAAGGAACAGGGATTCCCTGAACATTAGATATGCTTTCCTCATTACAGGTAGGAACTGCCATTGCGATGCGACCATCAGACTCCATCGCCACAAGAAGATTTTCAAGCCAATGCGGTGTGGCAACGACATCATTGGAGTATCCAACGTAGTATTCTCCCTCCACAATGTACTGCGCCGCATTGAAGCCGAGAATATTGTATTTCAAATTGATCTTCTTTGTATGCGGCAGGCTCTCAAAATATTCCCGTGTACCATCATCCGAACCGTTGTTGATGGTGATGAGCTCCACTCGTCCATTCGAAAAATCCGTATGGGCAAAGATACTCTCGACCGCCGCCCTTGTATACTCCAACTTATTATAGGCACACAGTACAATCGACACGTCGTACGGATATTCCGAGGGCGGCGCTGTGTGCAGGTCGCGCATCGCCTGCATCAATGCTGCTTGATGTTGTGCCCTGCGTCCTTCGTCCGAAAGAACCTCCGCTGCAAGATGCCACAGACGCCGCATTTCGAGGATGAACGGACGGATCTCACAAGAAAACACGCGTACGAAGAGGGATGGATCACGCTGCAGCTCCTCTATCGATGCCAGAATATTACGTGCGTACAGATATACTTTTTGCAGGAGGCCGTCCGCCCCCCGCATTTCCGCTTCGATCGCCGCCGCGATCCTGCGCAGATTATCCATCAACTCAGCAACGGTAGGATCGTCTGTCCCATCCTCAATCATGGCTGCAATATAGTCCACCGCCTCCACGGATACCTCCAGCAGAGACCGCATCTGTTCCTTGTCCATCTCTTCTCTCTCTCGTCCAACAGCAGCTTACTGTACGCGCACCGCATCCTTTACTGTCTGCACCATATAGTCGATCTTCTCATCACTCAGCCCCGGATAGACGCCGAGCCAGAATGTGTCGTTCATAATGCGGTCGGTTTCCGTGAGCGCACCCGTGATGCGATATCCCTCGCCCGTCCTGCGCATCTCATCAAAACATGGATGCTTCGTCAAATTCCCCGCAAAGAGCATCCGTGTCTGGACGCCGTGCTCCTCGATATAACGCACAATTTTTGTACGGTCAATCCCTTCACGGCAGGTCAGGAGGAAGCCGAACCAGCTTGGATTTGCATTTGCCGTTGCCTCGGGCAGGATGAAGAACTCCTCCATATCTGCAAGTGCCGCACGGAGGCGTGCGAAATTATGACGACGACGCTCGACAAAGGACGGCAGTTTCTTCAGCTGTGCGACGCCGGCAGCTGCCTGCATATCCGTCACCTTGAGGTTGTAGCCGAAATGCGAGTAAACATATTTGTGGTCATAGCCACGCGGAAGCTCCCCATCCTGCCGATCGAAACGGCGCCCGCAAAGGTTGTCCTGCCCTGATGCACAGATGCAGTCGCGCCCCCAGTCCCGCAGAGAGCGCACGATGCGGTGCAGCAGGGCGTTGTTCGTGTAGACCGCACCGCCCTCGCCCATCGTCATATGATGCGGCGGGTAGAAACTGGATGTGCCGATGTCACCGATCGTCCCCGTATAGCGTGTTTCTCCGCTGAGCGTATACTGCGAGCCAAGCGCATCGCAGTTGTCCTCGATGAGCCAGAGATTATGCGCATCACAGAACGATTTGACCGCCGCGAGATCAAACGGGTTGCCGAGCGTATGCGCGATCATGACCGCCTTTGTATGTGTGGAGAGTGCGCCCTCGAGCAGGGAAACATCCACATTGTACGTTGGCAGACTCACATCCACAAAGACAGGCACCGCTCCGTACTGGATCATGGGCGCGACCGTCGTCGGAAAACCCGCCGCCACCGTGATAACCTCATCGCCGCGCCGAACGGCACGCTCCCCCAAAAGAGGAGAGGTCAGTGCCATAAAGGCGAGGAGGTTGGCCGACGACCCCGAGTTGACAAGAGAGCAGTGCTTTATCCCCAGATATGCGGCAAACCCCCGTTCGAACTCGTCCGTATAATGCCCCGCCGTCAGCCAGAATTCGAGCGCACTCGCAACGAGGTTTTCCATCTCCTCGTGATCATAGACGCGTGCTGCATAGGGCAAACGCTCCCCCGGTGTAAAACCATCCTTCGGTGCATGATATTTTTCACAATACTCCCGTACCAGCGCAAGAATTTCCCTTCGCATCTCCTGTTCAGTCATTCGTTCCTCTCCCATATACATCAAACATAGATTGCTCGCCGAAATTACGAAAGTCCATATCCCATGCGCAGCCCATCTACAAAGTCTGTCGTCGGCTTCCACCCCGTATCGCGCTGAATCTTCTCCACGGAGGGCTGCAAGAAAAAATTACCCGCACCTTTGCCATAGGAGATGGATGCGTCCGGAGCGATGATACGATGTGCCTCCTCGATAAAATCGTGCAGAGGACGATAGGAGCCATGTGCGATATTGTAAATCTCGTCTGCACGTCCCCGTTCGGCAAGCGCAAGAAGCGCATCCGCCGCGTCCGCAGCATAGAGATAGTCCCAGTTCTGCGCTCCTGTGGAGGAGAGTGCAAAGGATTTTCCTTCTTTTAGGGACTCTGTCAAGGCGGGCAGCATACGCCCTCCCTGCTCATATTTGCCGTAGAGACTGAACACGCGCCCCCAAATCCACTCTATGCCGAGCTCCGCAGCACGCACACGAGAGAGCGCACAGGCGGCAATCTTTGCCGCGCCATAGGCATCACTGGGATGCGGACATGTTTCCTCGGTCATCAGGGCTTTCTGCTGTCCATACTCCGCCTGCGATCCCGTGCAGATAAAGCGTCGGCATCCAAGCCGAGCCGCCGCCTCGAGAGCCCCGAGAGTATGCGCAATATTGCTGTACTGCACGGAAAAATTATCTCGCGCCCCCTGCCATGCAAGATGAAAGAATACGTCGCATGGCTCTCCGATCAGCTTATCAAGGCGTGCGTATTCTGCAAGATCGGCAGAAACGAGCGTGCGTTGTCCTGACACCGTAAGGCGTGCATTATGTGGGGAGTCCGGACGAACGACGGCATAGACATATACATCCTCTTCCTGCATCAGCCGCTCTACAAGATTACAGCCAAGAAAGCCCGCCGCACCTGTAACAATATATTTTTTCAAATATATTCTCCTTATTTTCTCAACCACATATTCTCTTTCTGTGTCGTCCTCTTGTAGTATTTATCGGATATCAGACACTCTACATAACTTCCTAAGGAATCGCTGATAAAATAGACCCTCAGATTGGCGTAGATTTTTTCGTCCGA
>CALALM010000505.1 GCA_937925565.1 uncultured Centipeda sp. | reverse complement strand
CGCCGACATTGTGGTGGCTCTTGATGACGGCGGACTTGCCGAGGCCGCTCTCAATGACATCGGGATAGATTGTCCCCTGCACGAGAAAATCCACCGCACCGATCTCACGTGCCGCCTCCTCAAAGACGCGGATAAACTCCTCTCCGATGATCTTGCGTTTCGTTTCGGGATCTGTTACGTCCTTGAGTTTTACATAGAAGCGGTCGCGCGCGTTGATGCGGATAAAGTTGACATCGTAAGTACCGGATGTTCCAAAAACAGCTTCGACCTCATCCCCTTCATTCTTTCGCAGGAGACCATGATCGACAAAGACGCAGGTGAGTTGGCTGCCGATCGCTTTCGAGAGCAGGACTGCCGCAACGGACGAGTCGACGCCGCCTGAGAGCGCGCAGAGGGCACGTCCGGTACCAATCTTTTCACGCAGTTCCTCAATGGTCTTTTGTACGAAGGAGTCCATACGCCATGTTCCTGTGCAGTTGCAGACGTGATAGACAAAGTTGCGCAGAATCTCCGTGCCGTACTCCGTGTGCATGACCTCCGGGTGGAACTGAACGGCATAGAGCTGCTGCACAGGGTTCTCCATTGCCGCAATTGGACAGACAGGCGTGCTTGCCGTTATATGGAATCCCGCCGGCAATTTGCTGATATAATCCGTATGACTCATCCAGCAGATGTTTTTTTCAGGGATACCTTCAAACAGAAGGGACGATCTGCCCGTGATATCGACCTCTGTCTTTCCGTATTCGCTTGTAGGTGCAGTCTCGACCATTCCGCCACAGAGATGTGCCATAAGCTGGGCACCGTAGCAGATGCCGAGTACAGGAATCCCAAGCGAAAAGACTTCCTTTGGTGCGGTGACTGCTCCCTTCCCATAGACACTGTTCGGACCACCTGTCAAAATAATCCCCTGTGGTGCGAGTTCACGAATGCGGTCTAGTGATAGAGTATGTGAATGTACCTCACAATAGACATGATTCTCGCGTACACGGCGTGCAATGAGCTGATTGTACTGTCCACCGAAATCGAGCACTAAAATCATTTCCGCAGTGTCGGATCTATTCATCATGGGAATCCCTTTCTCGTTTTATTCCTCTGCGTCTTCTGTAAAGTTTTGCACAGCATTGTGTGCCACATCGACGGAAAAACCTCTTTGATAGAGATTTGCCATCATTTTCTGTATTTTGTCTGTCGGCGTGTACTTCATGGCGAGTACACGTTCTGCCACAGAAACCTCTCGTTCAAAGGTATCATCCGGTACAACACTCCATACAAGGTCGTGGTCAAAGCCGCGCTGCATGAGTTTTGCGCAGATCTGACGGACGGAATTTCGGCTATCGTTGTAGAGATACATAAACTGCTGTGCACAGAGATCTGCGTCGTCCAAATAACGATGCTCAATGAGCCGTGCTATGGCGGCATCAATCTCTTCTGCGGGAAAGCCCTTGTGCGTGAGTTTTTCACGCAACTTCTTCTCGCTGTGCGCTTGGTGCGCAAGATAGTCGACCGCGGTCATCAGTGCCGTTTTATCCGCTGATTTTCGGGAACTATTTCTATCTGCATCGTGAGTGTCACTCATTCATCCATCTCCGGAACTTCATCTTCCTCCGGAATATCAGGCGTTTCCTGATCTGTGTCGGCAGAAGATTTTTTCGACGAGCCTCTCTTTTTTGGCGTTACACCTTCTACAAGAATTTTCGTGCGAATCTTTTCTTCGATCTCAGCGATCAGTTCCGGCTGCTCCTCCAATGTCGCCTTTGCGTTTTCCTTACCCTGACCAAGGCGTGTTCCCTCATAGGCATACCATGCACCGCTCTTGTTTACGATGTCGAGCTCTACGCCCATGTCAATGATACTGCCCAAACGCGAAACCCCCTCGCCGTAAATGATGTCAAATTCAGCCGTCTTAAACGGCGGTGCAACCTTGTTCTTAACAATCTTCGCACGCGTACGATTGCCAAGGGACTCTGTTCCCTGCTTGATGGAGTCTGCCCGTCGTACATCGATGCGTACAGAGGCATAGAATTTGAGTGCGCGACCACCTGTCGTCGTCTCTGGATTTCCGTAGGCGACGCCGATTTTTTCACGCAGTTGGTTGATAAAGACGGCAACAGTACGGGTTTTGCTGATGATACCCGTAAGCTTTCGCATTGCCTGACTCATAAGTCGTGCCTGAAGTCCGACCACGGAGGAGCCCATCTCTCCTTCAATTTCAGATTTTGGCACGAGTGCCGCGACGGAATCCACAACAATGATGTCAATAGCGCCACTGTGCACCAACGCATCCACAATCTCGAGTGCCTGCTCACCCGTATCGGGCTGTGAAATCAGAAGATCCTCGGTATTCACCCCCAGCTTACGCGCATACTCCGGATCCAGTGCATGCTCAGCATCGATGAATGCGGCAAGTCCCCCCGATTTTTGCGCCTCAGCAATCATGTGGAGCGTGACGGTCGTCTTACCGGAGGATTCAGGTCCATACACCTCGATAATACGTCCGCGTGGAATGCCACCGACGCCGAGAGCAATATCGAGCGGCAGAATGCCTGTCGAGATCACCTCGATATTCATATTTGCCTTGGCTTCGCCGAGGCGCATGATTGCACCATCACCATGCTTTTTCTCAATTTGCTTGAGTGCATTCTCCAACGCCTCTTCGCGGGTCATCGGCTTATCTCTTTTGCTGTCCTTCTCTGCCATATTGTGCACTCCTTTAATATTCTATTCTCTTTCCAATTATACGAAAATCCCCGCACCTTTGTCAAAAAGAATGTGCTGGGATTTCACTATGTTGGAACATTTACTTCAAGAGTGAGCGAACAATTTCATTCACAAGTTTGCCGTCTGCACGTCCTTTTACACGAGGCATAAGGACACCCATGACCTTGCCCATATCCTTTTCCGTTGTCGCGCCAACTTCGGCAACAGCAGTTTCGACAATCTTCTTAATTTCGTCTGCACTGAGCTGTTCTGGCAGATAAGGCATCAAAATGGCAATCTCTGCCTCTGTCTTTTCCACAAGATCGGAACGCCCGCCCCGTTCAAACTCCTCGATCGAGTCACGGCGCATCTTCACTTCCTTGGTAATTACACCGATGACCTCGTCATCGCCCAACGTCTTTTTTCCATCGATCTCTGCCTGGCGGACGGCACCGCGTACAAGACGGATGACAGAGAGCCGTTCTTTTTCGCCCTGCTTCATAGCCTCCTTCATATCAGCAGTCAGTTTTTCCATCAATGACATTGTTTCTTCATCCTTTCAAAGAAATGTAAAATAGAAAAACATCCGCGGCACAGCGTCCACGGATGCCTCTTTGCAATCAGCCCCTGTATTTGCGTTTACGCGCTGCCTCAGACTTCTTTTTGCGGCGAACGCTCGGTT
>CALALM010000504.1 GCA_937925565.1 uncultured Centipeda sp. | reverse complement strand
GCCCTCGGCATTGCCCTCCATCGTCCGAACCGCCGTGTGATCGTACTCGACGGCGACGGCGCGTCACTCATGCACATGGGGATAATGGCGACCATCGGCGCCGCTGCCCCAAAGAATTTCGTGCACATTCTCCTCAATAACGAGGCGCATGAGAGCGTCGGCGGCGCACCGACGGCAGCGGGCAGCGTGAACTTCCCCGCCATAGCCGAGGGTCTCGGCTATCATGTCCTCCCCACGGCACACACGACGGACGAACTAGCACACACCCTTGCACGGCTGCGCGACACACACGTCCTCACCTTCCTCGAAGTACGCACCGCCATCGGCTCGCGCACCGATCTCGGGCGTCCGACCACCACGCCGCACGAGAATAAAGAGGCTCTGATGAATACACTGAGATCATAGAATCATAAAAGGAGATCTCCCATGCGGCCCCTTCTTCTCATCGGAATAACGGTGCTGCTTCTGTGCGCTGCGGGCTGCACGTCCCACATCGGCAAACGGATCAACGACTGCAATACCAGTGAAACGACCGTGCCGCAGCAAAACGCCACACAGGAAGCAAAAACAGAGCAAGCGGCGCCGCTCATTGCGAACGCACCGAGCGGCACCAGCATCCTTATCAGGAAGTCGGAGTTCCGCCTCTATCTCCTCGTAAACGGGAACGTCGTTCAGTCATGGCCGATTGCGCTCGGCAAAAACGCGGGGCAGAAGGAAGTGGTCGGCGACATGAAGACGCCAAACGGCAGCTTCCCCGTCGACGAGGTGCTGGGTGCCTCCGACTGGACGCATGACTTCGGCGATGGCAAGGGTGAGATCGCGGGCGCGTACGGTCCCTACTTTATCAGCCTTGACACCTCGACGCTCTCGGGCGGTGCATGGGACGGCATCGGCATCCACGGCACGCACGATCCCGCGAGCATCGGGACGCGCGCGTCCGAGGGCTGCATCCGTATGAACAACGAGGATCTCTGCGCGCTCAAGGAACACGTAAACGTCGGTATGCAGGTGACGATTGAGGAGTAACAAGACATACAACAAAAGCCGCATCCTCTCATGGAAATGATTGGATGCGGCTTCATTCTGCCTACGTTGCAGAAAATTCGTTTGTATTTTTACATAATCCCGTGTATAATGCAGACGAAACGTCCTGGGCGGGAGAAATCCCGCGGCGGTGTCTTTCCCCCGAAAGGGGGTGAGTGAGATGTCTGAAATCGGTGCGATTTTGTTGTTAATCGTTGCCACAGGCTATATGCTCGCGATAACAAAAAAGTAGCCGCCCACTCTGCCAAGTGAGCGGTTGTTCAAAAACAATTCGCAACTTTGGAAAGATGCCGCATAGGGCGTTTCTTTCTGCTTTTATTATAGCAATTCCCTTAGCGATTGACAAGTAGAAAATATACGCACTACCCGTTCCCCCGCACCAGCCCCATCGCAAGCTCGGCGTTGCGCGCGGCGAGGCTGCGCATCTTGGCGAGGAGCTCGGCATTGCCCTCCGTAAACGCGTGGCGTGCCGCCCATTTGCGGCGCACCTCCTTGAGGACGCTCGCGGTGGT
>CALALM010000503.1 GCA_937925565.1 uncultured Centipeda sp. | reverse complement strand
TCAAGGACGGGGAAGTGCTGACCATTGTCGGCGAAAGCGGCAGCGGAAAGACCACCGTCATTCGGGCAATGCTCGGCTGTCTGCCGCATGTCGGCAGGGTAACGGCAGGCGAGATCCTCTATGACGGGAAGGATATGACGAAGTGCAGCTCTGAGGAATGGCGTCACGTCAGCGGCAAGACAGCTGCGATGATCTTTCAGGACAGCGGCAGTATGATGGATCCGATCCGTACGATCGGCGAGCAGTTCGTTGAGTACATTCAGACCCATGATTCGATGGGCGCGAAGGAGGCTGCGGCGCAGGCGCAGGATATGCTTGCACGCATGCACCTTTCCAACCCGGCAAATGTGATGAAGAGCTTTCCGTTTGAGCTTTCCGGAGGCATGCGTCAGCGTGTCGGCGTTGCTATGGCGATGTTCTTCAAGCCCGCCCTTCTGCTTGCCGATGAGCCGACCTCTGCGCTCGATGTGACAACGCAGGCACAGGTAGTCAATGAACTCATGGACATCTGTCAGAAGGATGGTACATCCATCGTCATGGTGACGCACAATCTCGGTGTAGCCGCCTATATGTCGGATCAGATCATGGTCATGCAGAACGGCAATGTCGTCGAGCATGGAAGTGGGGAAGATATTATTGAGCATGCACAGAAGGACTATACAAAGGAACTTCTGCGCGCTGTACCGCAGATTGGAGGGGAGCGTTATGATGCAGTCGGAGCGTGAGGTCATTCTGCGCATTGAGCACATTACAAAATATTTTCCACTGGAAGACGGCAAGGTACTCACGGCATGTAACGATGTTTCTTTTCCTGTTTATCGCGGGGAGATTCTCGGCATTGTCGGGGAAAGTGGTTGTGGGAAAAGCACACTTGTTCGTACACTAATGCAGCTTCATGCGCCGTCAGAGGGACAAATTTTCTTTAAGGATCAGGAGATCACGGGGCTGAAAGGTGAGGCCGCGCGCAATATGCGGCGCAATATCCAGATGGTATTCCAAGATCCGACGACTTCATTTAATCCGAAGATGAAGATCAAAGACATCATCTGCGAACCCCTACGGAACTTCGGACTCCTAAAAGGAAGTGCGCGGGACAAGGCGGCCGAACTGCTGCGTCTCGTCGATCTTCCCGAGGAATTCGCCGAGCGCTACCCAGCCAATATGAGTGGGGGACAGCGTCAGCGTATAGGAATTGCGCGTGCACTGGCATTGGAGCCGGAGATTCTGGTCTGTGATGAGGCGACGAGCGCGCTTGACGTGTCTGTCCAGGAAACAATCGTGGAGCTGCTGGTTCGTATCCAGCGTGAACGCAATCTGACGATTCTTTTTATCTGTCATGATCTGGCCCTTGTATCCCGACTGTGTACGCGTGTCGTCGTCATGTATTTTGGAAAAGTTGTTGAGGAGCTGGATGGACGGGATCTCGCACACGCAAAGCATCCATATACCCGGAAACTCCTATCATCTGTATTTACACTTTTGCCGAAAGGGAAAGCTCCGCGCATTGTTGTTCCGGATGTGGAAATTCCCGCGTAGTCGGCATTTCAGATGACAGATAGATAAATAATATATATTGTAAAAGAGCAGTGGTCTCCACTGCTCTTTTACAATGCTCTCTTCCTTCTAATCTGTTTTGCATAAATGTTGAATTACCGCATAATCGGTTTTCAAATTTTATCTTGCTGTCAATCTGAAATAATGATATTATTGTGCTGTAAGTTTTTTATGTATATCCCTCCAACTTCAATCTTCTTAGGGAGGAATCTGGATTTATGTTTAATTTCAAGCAGAAAGATGACGAATTCTTTGACTTGTTCTTGGAAAGTGCAAAATTCTTTCAGAAGGGCGCATTGGTCTTAGATGATGTTATGAAGGATTACACTTCCGCAGCTGCAAAGGTGGAGGAAATCAACCGTATTGAGCATGAAGCAGATGCCATCAACGACCGCATCATTGACAAGTTAAATCTCACCTTCATCACCCCCATTGACCGTGAGGATATCTATGCTTTGGCAAACAATCTTGACGATGGCGTTGATCTCTTGCAGGGTATATTGCAGCGCTATGAAATGTACCGCATGGGAAAACCGATGGCGGGGGCGATCAATCTGACGAAACTCCTGATCTCGGCAACGGAAGAAGTTGTTCGTGCCATCTCCTATCTGGAAAATATACGAAAAAATCAGGTGCAGATCCTGGATGCCTCACATAAGATTGAACGCTATGAGAGCGAAGGGGATCTCATATATCGGAGTGAGGTAGCATATCTTTTCGATAACGAGAAGGATCCTATCGAGCTCATTCGATGGAAGGATGTATTGGAGCAGTTGGAAGATACGCTGGATCATTGTGAACTCATTGCGGATATGCTGCGGGGAGTGGTAATGAAATATGCCTGATTTCCAGCTTTTGATATTCTTGGTAATACTCTTGGCGCTTTTTTTTGACTTCATCAATGGATTTCACGATACGGCAAATGCGATTGCCACCTCTGTTTCGACGAGAGCCATTCATCCACAACACGCAATCATTATGGCTGCCGTTCTCAATTTTTTGGGCGCTATGTATAGTACAGGGGTCGCAAAAACCATCGGATCGGATATTGTCAAATCGGCGTCCCATGTAGATGAGCACGTGCTCATTGCAGCATTGTTTGGCTCTATCATATGGAATGTCATTACGTGGAGATTTGGTATGCCGTCCAGCAGCTCCCACGCTCTTATCGGTGGTCTGATCGGCGCAGTGCTCATGTCT
>CALALM010000502.1 GCA_937925565.1 uncultured Centipeda sp. | reverse complement strand
TGTCAGGCGATCTGCAACTTTTTGCGCTTCAAACAGGATACGCTCTTCATCCAATGTCTTGATTTTTCTGTTTTCCATGAGGATTTTTCCATCCACCATCACCGTATCAACAGATGATGATTTCGCGGAATATGCAAGGAGTGACACCGGATTGTAACAGGGCGTCCACGTAGCGCCATACATGGAGAAGAGGACAATGTCCGCCTTATCCCCCGCCTGCAGACGACCGACATCGTGAAGGGAAAGCGCCTGTGCGCCGTACTCCGTCCCCATCTTGACAGCAGTGAGTGCAGGAACGGCAAGCGGGTCAAGCGTATGCACCTTGTGCATGAGCGCAGCAAGCTGTACCTCATCGAGCATATCCAGATTGTTGTTGCTGGATGCACCATCCGTACCGAGGGAGACACACACACCTTCCTCCAACAGACGCGGCACGGGAGCTGTTCCACTGGCAAGCTTCATATTACTGCCGGGATTGTGTGCGATGCGAATATGATATTTCTTGATGATGTCAATATCCTCATCATCAAGATGCACACAATGTGCGGCAAGCGTTCCATTCTCGAACAAGCCCGTCGAAGCGACATGGGCAAACGGGCGTTTGCCATATTCCTTCAGACAGTTCTCAATTTCACCTAAAGTCTCTGACATGTGAATATGAACCTCTGCTCCAAGTGCCTGTGCCTTTACCGCGACCTTCTTCAAGTAGTCCGGCGGACAGGTATAGAGTGCGTGTGGCCCAAACATAACGGTAATGCGCCCCTCTGCCGCCCCATGATAGTTCTCATAGAGCGCGGCATTCTCCTCGAGCTTCTTGTCACTGTCCGGCACGATACCGATCAGACCACGCGAGAGCACGCCGCGCAGACCTGAGACCTCAACGACCTCGGCAACGTGCTCCATATCCGGTCCATACATATCGGCAAACGCCGTCGTACCGCTACGAATCATCTCGACCGCCGCAAGCATCGCACCCCAGTAGATATCATCTGAACGCAGCTTTGCCTCAATCGGCCAGATCATCTGCTCCAGCCAATCCATGAGTTTCATATCATCCGCATAGCTGCGCAGGAGGGTCATAGACGCATGGGTATGCGCATTGACAAACCCGGGGATCGCAAAATGCTGCGTTCCATCAATGATCTTGTCCGCACGGAAATTCTCCGGAACATCGCCCACAGCCACAATCCGATCATTAGTAACAGCAATATTGGCAACGGGTGTTGTCCCATCGGGCAGAAGTGCAGTAACATTCTTGATCAGCGTATTCAATGCAATCTCTCCTATGCCAGCCCGAGATACTCTTTTTGCTCTGCACTTAGCTCATCAATGGTAACATCGAGAGAGTTCAGCTTGATATTTGCAATCTCGACGTTGATCTCATCCGGCATCAGATGAACGCCCTTCTTCATCTCTTTGCCGTGTCGTACCAGATGAAGCGCAGAGAAGAATTGCACACCGAAGGAGAGATCCATGATCTCTGCTGGATGCCCGTCTCCCGCTGCAAGGTTAACCAGTCGCCCCTCTGCCAAGAGATAGAGACGGCGGCCATCCGGCTGAACGAACTCTCTGATATTCTCACGCACAACTTCATTGGATGTCGATCCTGCGGTCAACTCAGGAATGTTGATCTCAACATCAAAGTGACCGGAGTTCGCCATCATTGCTCCGTCCTTCATCACATCGAAATGACGCTTGCAAAGAATATCTTTATTGCCCGTGAGCGTCAGGAAGATATCGCCCACCTTTGCAGCCTCATCCATCGGCATGACATAGAAGCCGTCAAAGACTGCCTCAATCGCCTTGATCGGATCAACTTCCGTAATGATGACATTCGCGCCAAGTCCGCGTGCGCGCATCGCGCCGCCCTTGCCGCACCATCCATAGCCTGCGATGACGACCGTCTTGCCCGCGATAACGAGATTCGTCGTGCGCATGATGCCGTCCCATGTGGACTGCCCCGTCCCATAGCGGTTGTCAAAGAGATACTTGCAGTATGCGTCATTTGCCGCAATCATCGGGAATTCAAGCTTGCCCTGACGCTCCAACGCCTTTAGGCGATGCACGCCCGTCGTCGTCTCCTCAGAGCCGCCAATGAGTCCGGGAAGAAGATCTCGCCTCGTTGTATGAAGCATATCAACCAAATCGCCGCCGTCATCAATGACAATATCCGGCTGAATATCGAGTGCCTTATTAAGGAATACGGAGTACTCTTCCTCTGTGCAGCCGTGCCATGCGAAGACGTGTATTCCCTCCTCCACAAGCGCCGCCGCAACGTCGTCCTGTGTGGACAGCGGATTGCTGCCCGTAACGGCGACCTCTGCACCGGCGTGCTTGAAGATCGTCGCCATATAGGCGGTCTTCGCCTCGAGGTGCAGGGTAATGACCATCTTGATACCGGCGAACGGCTTCGTGACCGAATACTCCTTGTCTGCTGCCGCCATTACCGGCATAAACCGCTTCACCCAATCAATCTTTGCGTGACCGGACGGTGCCAGCTTAATATCCCGAATCATCGACTCCATAATAAATCTCCCTTCAATTTTCAATCCCTTTTCGTGCAGAAATTCCACGCTCGTAATAATGCCGTACTTCCCGCATTTCCGTAATCAAATCGGCACGGTCAAGCAACCATTCAGGCGCATTTCTGCCAGTACATACAAGCTCTGTTTCAGCAGACAAAACTTGAAAAAGCTGCTCCATTTGCCCCCTCCGCAAGAGTTCAAAAGACAGAGCGATATTAACCTCATCCAAGATGACGAGATCTGCCTCATGTTTGGCAACTACATCCATTACGCGATGGAAACCGGCGGTAAGCAAGGAAA
>CALALM010000501.1 GCA_937925565.1 uncultured Centipeda sp. | reverse complement strand
ATCTTAAGTTTTCTCTGTTTGATTCTCTGCGGCACCGGGCTTTTGATGCTGCCTTGGGCCACGGCAAACGGCGAAGGCGCCTCCTTTTCCGATGCGCTCTTCACCTCCGTTTCTGCCAGCTGCGTGACGGGCCTTACGACTGTCGACACCGCTGCATACTGGACGCTTTTCGGTCAGCTCGTCATCCTCGCCATGATTCAGGTCGGCGGCTTCGGCGTCATTACCGTCGCTGTCTCTCTCGCCGCCCTTTCAGGGCAGCGCATCGGTCTCATGCAGCGCAGTCTTTCCAAAGAGGCTGTCTCCGCTCCGCAGCTTGGCGGCATCGTACCGCTCCTCTACTTCATTTTGCGCTTGACTTTCTTCATTGAATTTCTCGGCGCCCTTTTTCTCGCCCCTTCCTTTTGCCAAAAAGTCGGCCTTTTACGCGGCATTTACTTCGCGGTCTTTCATTCCATCTCATCCTTCTGCAATGCAGGCTTCGATCTCTTCGGCAATTCCCTGATGGATTTCGTCGGCGATCCTATCGTAAACGTCACGGTCATGCTCCTCATCATCGCCGGCGGACTTGGCTTCACCACCTGGGCGGACATCCGTCTGAACCGCGGAAATTTCCATGCTTACACCCTGCAAAGCAAGATCGCCCTGACGATGACGGCAGCTCTCATCCTGATTCCGGGGCTTTTCTTCTTTTTCTTCGAACTCGATCCCAGCACGTCCCTCAGCGAACACTTCCTGATCTCCTTCTTTCAATCCGTTACGACCCGCACCGCAGGCTACAACACGATCGACATCAAGGATTTCAGCGAAACGGGACGAGCCGCCCTCATCGCCTTGATGCTCATCGGCGGCTCGCCCGGCTCCACCGCAGGCGGCATCAAGACAACAACAGCTTTCACCTTGTTTGCCATCATGATCGCCACCTTCCGCCTCAAGAAGGGTCCGACTTGCTTCTCGCGGCGTCTTTCCTCCGAAACACAGCGTCATGCCGTCACCATCCTCATGATGTATCTCCTGCTTTTCGCTTCGGGCAGCATACTGCTCAACCTCATTGACGGCATACGCCTGATCGACAGCGCTTTTGAGACGGCTTCTGCGCTGGGAACCGTCGGCCTTTCCATCGGCGTCACCGACGATCTGGGGCCGCTTTCCAAATACGTCATGATGCTTTTGATGTTCTTCGGGCGCATCGGAGGTCTCACTGTCATCTTTGCTGCCCATGCACACAGCAGACAAGACTCCGGCCGCAGCCCGGAAGAACGAATCACCATCGGATAGGAGGAACATCATGAAATCCATCCTGCTCATCGGACTTGGCCGCTTCGGCCGCTACATTGCAGAAAAGCTGCACGACATGCAGCACGCGGTCCTCGCCGTCGACCACGACGAAGACCGCGTAAACAGCATTCTGCCGTTTGTGACGAACGCACTCATCGCCGACAGCACCAATGCCGACTTTCTGCGCTCTCTCGACATCCCCAACTTTGATGTCTGCATCGTCGCCATCGGCGATGACTTCCAAAGCTCCCTCGAAACAACCTCGCTCCTCAAAGAATTTGGCGCACGCTATGTCGTAGCGCGCGCCTCGCGCGACATTCACGAAAAATTCCTGCTGCGGAACGGCGCGGACGAAACCGTCTACCCGGAGCGCCAATTCGCGCTTTGGACGGCCATCCGCTACAGTTCCAATCATATCCTCGACTACTTCCCGCTCAGCGACGAATACGCCATCTACGAAGTACCCGTACCCAAAGCATGGGAAGGGAAAAGCATCATCGAGCTTGATATCCGCCGCCGGCATCACCTGAACATCCTCGGCATAAAAGCAGGCGACCACATCGACCTCAATATCTCTGCCCAGACGATCTTCGCGCCGGATGCCGCCGTTCTCGTCGCCGGCAGACAGGAAGATGTCGCTCATGTCTTTCAAAGAAATGGCTGACCGCTCCCATAAAATATGGCGGGAAGACGATTTCATCCCCCCGCCCCGGTCTCTGTCAAAAATGAAAGCAGGGACATCCCCTGTATTCTTCGGGCAGATCCTCACCACCCTATGCAGGGTCCTTCACGTCAACCGCAGTTCCTACTATAAGCACTTTAATG
>CALALM010000500.1 GCA_937925565.1 uncultured Centipeda sp. | reverse complement strand
GATGGTGTGATTTCGGATGAGACGTGGTGGGGCGATGAGGTCACGCCTCAGATGTTCCGCTCGGAGCTGAACGCCGCCGATGGAGATATTACCCTCTGGATCAACTCGCCCGGCGGGGACTGCTATGCAGCGGCGCAGATCTACAATATGCTCAAGGAATATCCCAGCAAGGTCGCAGTCAAGATTGACGGGATTGCCGCCTCTGCTGCATCCGTCGTTGCAATGGCAGGGTCAACCGTCGAGATTTCTCCTGTGGGCATGTTGATGATCCACAACCCCGCGACGATCTCCATCGGCGACACACACGAGATGGAGCGGACGATCACGTTTCTCTCCGAGATCAAGGAGAGCATCATCAACGCCTATGAACTCAAGACAGGGCTGTCCCGTGCGAAGATTTCACGGCTGATGGATGCCGAGACGTGGATGAATGCGAAAAAGGCGGTGGAACTCGGATTTGCGGATTCTGTTCTCTATGAGAATCGGGAACATCCCGCAGACGATACGGCAGACGGGCTGATCTTCTCCCGCGCCGCTGTTACGAACTCCCTGCTCTCCAAGATCGGGCAGGGGAAGACGAGGAATCATGTCGATGCTGAGCCGCTGAAAAGGCGGCTCTTTTCTATGGCACATTGAAGGAGGACTATTTATGGACAAGGTTTTGGCAATGCGCGAGAAGCGCGCCGCTCTCTGGGAGAACGCAAAGGCTTTTCTGGAGGAGCATACGCATGATGGCCGACTCTCGGCCGAGGATGCAAAGACGTATGAGCAGATGGAGCAGGAGGTGCTGGCACTCGGCAAGGATATCGAGCGCATGGAGCGTCAGGCGATTCTCGACGCGCAGCTTTCGAAGCCGACGATGACGCCGATCACGAACACGCCGAATGGAAGTGTCGGCGCAGAAAAAACGGGCAGGGCGAGTGATGCGTACCGTGAGGCGATGCTCCGCGCCCTCCGCTCGAAGTTCCAGCGGGTTGACAATGAGCTCATCGAGGGAACGGACGCGAGCGGCGGCTATCTTGTGCCGGAGGAGTATGACCACCGTCTGATTGATGTGCTGCATGAGGAGAATGTGCTGCGCCCGCTCGCGACGACGATTACGACGAGCGGCGAGCACAAGATCAACATCACGGCGACGAAGCCCGCTGCGGCGTGGATTGATGAGGGTGCGGCGCTGACCTTCGGAGACGCAACGTTCGCGCAGATGATTCTCGATGCGCACAAGCTCCACGTCGCGGTCAAGGTATCGGAGGAGCTGCTCTATGACAATGCGTTCAACCTCGAGCACTATCTGATTACCGAGTTCGGCAAGGCGCTCGGCGATAAGGAGGAGGAGGCATTCCTGCTCGGCGATGGGGCGCACAAGCCGACGGGGCTTTTGGCAGCGGCGCACGCACTCGAGACGGAGGAAGCGAAGCTCAAGGCAGATGAGTTGATCTCTCTGGTCTACGCGCTGAAGCGTCCTTACCGCAAGAATGCGGCATTCATCGCGAACGACCAGACACTTGCGGCGATCCGCAAGCTGAAGGATGCAAACGACGTCTATCTCTGGCAGCCGTCGTATCAGATGGGCGAACCTGACCGCATTTTCGGCTATCCTGTCTATACGACGCCCTATATGCCGACTGTGGAGGCGGGCAAGATTGTTCTGGCGTTCGGGGATTATTCCTACTACAACATCGGGGATCGCGGCGTGCGCTCGATGCAGGTTCTCAAGGAGCTTTTCGCAGAGCACGGTATGGTCGGCTTTGTCATGAAGGAGCGCGTGGACGGCAAGCTGGTGCAGAAGGAAGCTGTGCAGGTGCTGAAGATCAAGGCGTAAGCTGCGGCGGCAGAGGGGAGGTGGTTTTATGCTTGTGCCGCTTGAGGAGGTCAAGCAGTACCTTCGCATTGATGGAAACGACGAGGATCTTCTTCTTTCGAGTTTTGCAGAGACGGCGGAGCAACTTTGTACGGCGCTCCTGCGCGTAAAGGATCTGTCGGAGGTGGAGGATAGCGCTGTCGTACGGGTTGCGATTCTCTACGCAGTATCTTATCTCTATGAACACAGGGAGGAAGCCGACCATAGAGGGCTCGCACTGACGCTGCGATCACTGCTCTTTGGTGTGCGGAAGGAGGGCTTTTAGGTGAGAGTGTCGATGAGCGAACTGCGCCATCGCATCACGTTCCTCCGTCCCGTTTCGGATACGGACGATGAGGGGAATATTCTCTCCTCATCCGTGGTGGAGGTAGGAAAGGCATGGGCGCTCGTTCTGCCCTTTGCCGCGAAAATCTCCGACGGCTATGCG
>CALALM010000499.1 GCA_937925565.1 uncultured Centipeda sp. | reverse complement strand
TCTCACATCCGGATGCGGGCAAGACGACGCTCACCGAGAAGCTGCTCCTCTACGGCGGGGCAATCCATCTCGCGGGCTCGATCAAGTCGCGCAAGACGCAGCGCCACGCCGTCTCCGACTGGATGGAGATCGAAAAGCAGCGCGGCATCTCCGTCACCTCCTCCGTCCTGCAGTTCGACTACGACGGCTATCGCATCAACATCCTCGATACGCCGGGGCATCAGGACTTTAGCGAGGACACCTACCGTACGCTGATGGCGGTGGACAGCGCCGTCATGATCATCGATGCGGCAAAGGGCGTTGAGGCACAGACGCGCAAGCTGTTCCGCGTCTGCCGTCAGCGCGGCATCCCTATCTTCACGTTTGTCAACAAATTGGATCGTTTCGGCAAAGCACCGCTTGACCTCATGGATGAACTCGAAAACGTGCTCGGCATCCGCTCCTATCCGATGAACTGGCCGATCGGCACGGACGGCACCTATCGCGGCGTCTACGACCGCGAGAAGAACCGCATCGAGCTCTTTGCCGAGGATGAGACACACGGGCAGGAAACACGCGTCTCCGAGGTGTTTGAGATGGACGACCCCGCGTGGAAGGAACGCGTTGGGGAGGAGGCTGCCGCTGCACTGGCGGACGACATCGAGCTGCTGCGCGATGCGGGCGAGGCGTTCGACCGCGCAGCCGTGGATGCAGGCGAACTCACGCCGATGTTCTTTGGCTCGGCAATGACAAACTTCGGCGTGCAGAACTTCCTCGAGGAGTACATCCGCCTCGCACCGACGCCGGCGCCGCGTATGTCCTCGGCGGGTGTGATCGAGCCGGACGATGAGAAATTCTCGGGCTTCGTGTTCAAGATTCAGGCGAATATGAACCCCGCGCACCGCGACCGCCTCGCATTTATTCGGATTTCGTCGGGCAAGTTCGACCGCAATATGAGCGTTTGGCACGCACCGACGGGCAAGCTCATCAAACTCGCACAGCCGCAGCAGTTCCTTGCACAGGATCGCCAGATCATCGACACGGCGTATCCCGGCGACATCGTGGGACTGTTCGACCCCGGCGTGTTCGGCATCGGAGATACGCTCTGTGACCCCGCGCACAAGTTCAAATTCGAGGATTTTCCCGTGTTCCCGCCCGAGCGTTTCGCGCGCGTCGCGGCAAAGGACACGATGAAGCGCAAGCAGTTCGTCAAGGGCATCGAGCAGCTGACGCAGGAGGGGGCGATTCAGCTCTTTGAGCAGGTCGGCGCGGGACTCGACAGCTACATCGTCGGCACCGTCGGAACGCTGCAGTTTGAGGTGCTCGAGTACCGCCTGAAAAGCGAGTACAACACGGAGATCACGATGCAGATGCAGCCGTTCGAGACGGCGCGCTGGCTCGCGTTCCCCGATGGGCGCACGATCACGCCCTCCGATCTGCGCGGTGCGGATCGCGGCATGTTCGTTCACGACAAGAGCGGCAACCCCGTCCTCCTCGTGAGCAACGAGTGGGCACTTGGCTGGATCCGTGAGAACAACCCGGATTTGCAGCTCGGACAGGTACCGTTCGATCGCAGAGAGGCATAATAGAGAAACGACAAGCGGGAGATTTCGCTCATGTGGCGAAATCTCCCGTTTGTTATGTTTATGGTGTTATGCTTCTGCCGTTTTTGGAACGGCTTGTGTCAATGTGTTCTTGATAAATTGATTGAGTGACAGATTCTTTTTCGCGGCTTCCAGTGCCAGTCGTCGATGGAGGTCACTCGGGATGCGGATATTGAAGCTGCCCTTAAACTCTTTGTCAGGACTTCGATGAAATTTTGCACAGGCATCTAAATAATTATCAATGCTGTTGTGAAAAGCCTCCGTCAGTTCATCGACGCTCCTGCCATGAAAGTTCAACGAGTCATTGATCCCGAATACCTCTCCGATAAAGAGACCATCCTCCTCGTCAAATGAAACTTTCGCGTGATAGCCTTTGTACGTGAGCATGGTTTTTGCCTCCTTAGAGTTCTATAATTCACATAATATCGCTTTTCTGGAGATGAGGAAAAATTTTCTCACCTCGGCATATGATGATCTACAAAGTTCCGCATCTCCTCAAGTGCGACGAAACTTTCCGCGAGTTCGGGCAGGACGAGCGGGAAGACATGGGGCATCTCGGGGTAGACGGTGAATGTTACGTCTGTGCCGTCTGCGTTTGCCTTTGCCGCAAGCTGCTCGTCCTCGGTCAATAGGAGATCGTAGCTGCCCGTCTGGATGAGCATTGGCGGAAGACCTCTGAGATCGGCGTGAATCGGCGAGAGGCGCGGATCGTCGAGCGGGAGATCGCCCGCATACGGCGGGGTACTCCGCAAGTGGGGGGCGAACGGCGTGCCCTCGCCGAGCACCTTGTCCTTTGCAAAGTTCTCCGTGCGCGACGTACTGTCCTTGTGTTCAAAGTCCGCCCACGGTGAGAGGAGAATGAGGGCTGCGGGCTGCGGCAGAGCTTCGTCGCGCAGATAAATTGCGAGCTCCACAGCGAGATTTCCACCCGCAGAGTCACCGAAGATGACGATGTCTGACGCGTTTGTTCCGCGCGCGAGGAGTCCCCGATAGACCGTCGTCGCATCTTCGAGCGCCGCAGGATAGGTGTATATGGGCGCATGACGATAGTCCACACAGTAGATCTCCGACGCATCCGTGTACTCCGCCTGACGCACGGCAAAACCGCGGTAGAGATCCGTAATGCCGCTCATATATGCACCGCCATGCAGCTGCAGAACAACACGTTTTGTAGATGACTTCGGTGGAGCAAGACGCTCGACACGCACATTTCCGATGGGTGTCTTTTCATACGTCCAGCCGGTGGGTGCGGTGAACGGTGCGGGCTCCTTGTCCTCTGGCGGATGATAGAGCTCGTTCATCTGCTGCTGAATGTAGTCCTGCTTCGCCTCGCCCGTGAGGGCGATACCACGCGTTTCAGGCGTATCGGATGCTTTGTCAAATGAGCATTGCGGCAGTATCATAAGCCCGAGGACGAGCATGATACCGCTGATATATCGCTTCCAGGTGTTCATTGAAATCTTCTTATTTTCCACCCGCAGCAAATGCCTCGTCTGCCCATGTGAGGAGGATGTCCTCGATGTGTGCCTCGTGCTCGTTTACCGTCGGACCTTCCGAGGTGATGTGGAGGCTGCGCCCGTCCTTGTAGGCGATGAGAATATTGTAGGCGGGATTCAGAACGGTCTCTGCGCGTGCGCCGTAGTCGTTCTCGGCGGTGAGATTGTGCGCGGCGATCACATCCTGAAGGCTCGCCTCAAGCTCCTGCGTCCATGGAACGTAGCGCTCGCGGATGTCCAGATGGCGTCCGTTCGTAAACTCCTTGCCGACGAATTCGCCAAGGCAGGTGATGAAGCTGTTCGGGTCGAGCCCCTGCGCCGCAATCTCCTCGGCGGGCAGGGCGTTCTTGACGGGCGCATCGATCTGGCAGACAATGCGCATCAGAGCACCGTCCGCAACGGGATGGCGGAACTCCATCGAGAAGATCTGAATCGTGCTCGCCTCGGTGGGAGATGCACTCCCTACGACCTGTTGAGGGGGCGTCGTCTCGGGTGCTGCCTGTCCGTAATTCGCACCGAAGAAGAAAAGCGGGGCAAGCAGAAGCATGGCGCGGCAAAGAGTTTTTTTGCTGCAGAATGTCATCATTGTCTCCTTTTCATCCAAAGAGGTCGTTCAGCGCCTCAGTCATGGTCGGGTGGGTGTAGATGGCAGAGCCGAGTGCGGCGGCGGTGATCCCGTGGTCGATCGCCATCTTCATGAGGTTGATCATCTCCTGCGACTCGGGACAGAAGAAATGTGCGCCGAGGATTGTGTCTGTCTTCGCGTCGATGATTGCCTTGAGGACTCCTGCAGGTTTCTTGTAGACCTGTGCCTTCGGGATGGCGGCAACCTCGAGACGTGTGACACGCACGTCAAAGCCTGCCGCCTGTGCCTGCTCCTCGGTCATTCCGACGCGTGAGAGCGGTGGATCGAGAAAGACGGCGTAAGGAACAACGCCGCGGTTTGCCGTTGTGCGTGCACCCGTACCGCCGAGCTGATCTTTTACAATGCGGAAGTCGTCAAGCGAGATGTAGGTGAACTGCAGTCCGCCCGCAACATCACCCATTGCCCAGATGTGCGGTACGTTTGTGCGCAGATGTTCATCGACCGCGACGGCACCGCGCTCCGTCACCGCAACGCCTGCCGCCGCAAGGTTCAGAGCCGCAGTGTTCGGGCGGCGCCCCGTGGCGACGAGGATGGCGTTCGCGGCAAGTGTCTTCTCACCGTCCTCCGTCTGCATGATGACATTCGCCCCCGCTGCGCCATCCTCGATGCGCTGTACCTTTGCACCCGTTAGGATGTGGATGCCGCGATCATTCATCTGCTGCATAACACGCGCAGCGATCTCCCTGTCCTCACGCGGGATGAAGTCACTTCCGTCCTGTACGACGGCGACGGACGAGCCGAAGTTGGCGTAGTACGACGCAAACTCAAGTCCGATGTAACCGCCGCCGATGATGACGAGCTTTTCGGGAAGCTCGTCGAGCTCCATCATCGTTTCGCTCGTATAGACGTGCGTGCTCTCTGCCGCGCCCGGGATCGGTGGTACGAAGGGGAGGGCACCTGTATTGATGAAGATACGCTCCGCCGTGATCCGCTGCTCCCCCTCTGTGCCGACAATGCGTACTGTGTGCGCATCGATAAAGGATGCCTCTCCATCGATGACGACAGCACCCGCACCCGTCACCTTCGCGTAGTTCTTCTCGCGCAGCATCTTTGTGAGGTGGCGTTTCTCTGCAATCGCCGCACGATAGCGCTCCGCCTTTGCTGCAAAGTCCCCACCCGCCGCTGCCGAGAGGCGCGCGCTGTACTCCAGCGACTTCGACGGGATGCAGGCGACGTTGATGCAGGTGCCGCCGTAACGCTCCTTCGCGCGTTCGATAAGGGCGACGGTCTCGCCCTTCTTCGCGAGGAAGCCGGCAAGTGTCTTGCCCGCCTTGCCGAATCCGATGATGAGATTCTGATAGGCTTGATCTTGCATGATATGCTCCATTTCTGTTGAAAACTGTTTCGTGGGTAGTTGTTATTATACCATTTTTCGACAATGAAGAGAAAATATTATGGAAAAATATATGCCGCATTTACAAAAATATATCTTCCCATTATAATGATAGAGAATTATTCTCTATGATGATTGGAAAGGAGCGGGCTATGCTGACGCGTGAGCTTTTGGAGCCGTATACGGAGCTCCTGCTGCAGCACGATCTGTTCGAGGGAATCCCCGCGGACGCACTGACAGATCTGGTGAATGCGCTCGACGGCGAACTGAAGCACTATGCGGCGGGGCAGAACATCATGCGCATGGGGCATGCGCCGATTGTGACCGGCATCATCCTCGCGGGTGCGGTCGAGGTGTCGTTCCTCAACGAGAACGCCGATCAGATCGACATGAACATCTTCGAGGCGGGCAAGAGCTTCGGCGAGACGATGGAGGGCGCGAATCTCTCGGCGAGCCGCATGTTTGTCAAGGCGCTCCACGATACGCTGATTCTGCGCCTCCCGTTTCGTCAGCTGTATCAGCGCAGCGCGTGCACGGATCCGCATCTCTGGCGCTTTACACTCAATATGCTGCGGCGCATCTCGCACAAGGGCATCTTCTACCAGCACAAGATTCGCATCATGGGGCAAAAGAGCATCCGCGCGAAGCTCAGCGTCTACCTGCAGGCGATCTCGTCCGAGGGGGGCGAGGGGCTGCGCGAGATGAACCAAACGCAGCTCGCGCGCTATCTTGGCGTCGAGCGCAGTGCACTCAGCCGCGAGATGAGTCATATGCGCGACGAGGGGATCATCGACTACGACCGGAAAATGCTGCGCGTGCTTGATCCGGATTTTTTGGCGATTTGAAAAAAGAGGCTGTTGCACGAAGTTTTTTAGCTTCGTGCAACAGCCCCTTTTTTAGTGCCCCTTCCCCGTCATACGGGAAAGGCTTGAGGTTATGGTATTACACCATCTCTTCGGGATGGAAGACCTCGTCGAATTTCTCGGCGGTGAGGAAGCCGAGGGCGACGCATGCCTCCTTGAGGCTGATG
>CALALM010000498.1 GCA_937925565.1 uncultured Centipeda sp. | reverse complement strand
GGATCGTCCTTCACTCCTCTTTGTGTGTGCGGCGGCATCGGAGGCGGCATAAAGCGGTGATCTGCCGGAGCTGCTGCGCGCGCGCCTGATCGCGGCGGGCTGTCTCCTGCCTCTGACGGAGAACCGGACGCTCTCAACGGAGCTCGGTACGCGGCATCGCGCCGCAATTGGGCTTTCGGAGCAATGCGATGCGCTCGTCGTCGTCGTGAGTGAGGAAACGGGGACGATCTCGATTGCGGAGAATGGGCGGATTCATCGTCATCTGGATGAGGACAAACTGACTCATGTCCTGACACCTGCCTTTGCATACCGCTCAGGTTCGTCAATTTTCGAGTTGGTTCGAAGCTGGAGGAAGAAATGATGGCGAGGCTTCGGGGGATCGTGCAGCACAATCTGCCTGTAAAATTGCTCGCGCTTGCCGTGGCGATTGTGCTCTGGCTCTACGTGATGAACGATCAGAATCCTGCGATGGAGGGGGCGTATACGGTACCGGTCACGATGGAGCATGCTCCCGACGGCTATCAGCTGGAGACCGATACCGATACGGTCACAATCCGTGTGCGCGGTCCGCGCTCTTTCTTTGTCGCTGCGGAGCGCGGCGACTTTCATGCACGCGTCAATCTTTCCGAATTCACCGAGGGGGAGCGTGCCTATGCCGTCGAGACATCAATTCCGTACGGTTTCGAGTTGATGGCTGTTTCGCCGGATAAGGTAACGGTGAATCTCGATCGCATGATTCAAAAGACATTTAAGGTGTCACTGACGGTCGGCGGATCACCCGCGTCCGGCTTTACAGTGGACAAGATTATACAGGACAGTGAGACGGCGACGGTGGAGGGACCGCGCAGTCTCGTAAACCGGGTCACACATATCGTCGGTCATATCAATTTGAGCGGGCAGTCCGATGACTATATGGAGAATGTGTCGCTCCTTGCACTGAACAGTGACGGACGGGAGGTTTCCGGCATCACACTCAGCCCTGCGACGACGGAGGTCTCCGTTAAGCTGGTGCGCGGGATCACGCGCAAAGTGGTCGAGGTACAGCCGCATCCGCGCAGCGATCTCGCCCCGAATCTGAAGCTTGAGGGCGTCACAGTGGAGCCTGCCCGTGTTGAGATTGCGGGGGCGGAGGATGTCGTCAGCAAGATTACGGGCATCGGAACGGAGGAGTTCTCCCTATCGGATGTACGTGAAACGGAGAAGCGTCAGGTGAAACTCGCTCTGCCTGACGGTGTGACGGTGGCGGCTCCGAATGTGACTGTGGAGATCAAAGTAGGAGCAAAGCAATGATTCGCGTAAAGAATCTGTGCGTTCCCTATGATTCTGTGCGGTCGCTCAAAGAGATCGCGGCAGAGCGATTCAATGTATCACCCTGTGCCGTGCATGGGGTGATTGTTGTTCATAAGGCTCTGGATGCGAGGCGCAGGCATGGTGCGCCCCTCGTTTGGGTCTATGTGCTGGATGCTGCTGTGGAGAATGAGCATGCGGTGCTCTCGCGCTTTCGTCGGGACAAGGAGGTTATATCTGCGCCGACCGAGGAGCCCCTGCTGATTCCGAAGACGGGTGTACTGCCTCAGAACCGCCCCGTCGTGGTCGGTTTTGGTCCCGCGGGGATCTTTGCCGCATGGACACTCGCACGCGCAGGACTTGCGCCGCTCGTCCTCGAACGCGGACAGGATGTGGACAGGCGTACAAGGGATGTCGTACGTTTTTGGCAGACGGGCGTGCTTGATCCTGCGTCGAATGTGCAGTTCGGCGAGGGCGGAGCTGGGACCTTTTCGGATGGAAAGCTGACGGCGCGCAGCCGTGATCCGCGCATGCGTGAGATCATCGAGGCATTTATCACGGCGGGAGCCTCCGAGGAAATCCGCTATTTGCAGAAGCCGCACATCGGGACGGACATCCTGTGTACCGTTGTGAAAAATCTGCGTGAGGAGATCATCCGCATGGGCGGAGAGGTGCGGTTCGGCACGCAGGTGACGGAGGTGGAGCTGCGTGCCGAACGGATTGCGGCGATCGTGGTCAATGGCGCGGAGCGGATTCCGACGGAGACAGCATTTCTCGGCATCGGACACTCGGCGCGCGACACGTATGCGATGCTCCGTGCGGCGGGCGTCGTGATGGAGGCAAAATCCTTTGCCGTCGGCGTGCGCATCGAACATCCGCAGGAATTCATCGACCGCATGCAGTACGGCAGTGTAGCGGGCAGCCCACATCTGCCGGCTGCGGACTATGCGATGACGTATCGCGATGAGACGGGCGGACGCGGCGTCTATTCGTTCTGTATGTGCCCTGGAGGCATGGTGGTCGCGGCAGCGTCGGAGAGGGGGCGTCTCGTGACAAATGGGATGAGCAACTATCACCGGAATTCCGGCACAGCGAACAGCGCCCTGCTTGTACAGGTGAGCCCCGCAGACTGGGGCGGCGATGTGCTCGGCGGCATTGCCTTTCAGCGGGCGCTTGAGGAGCGTGCCTACCGCCTTGGTGGCGGCGACTATCGCGCGCCTGTGCAGTCGGTCGGGGATTTCCTTACGGGGCGCACGGGCACACGTGATTTTTTCGTGACGCCGACCTATGCGCCGGGTGTGCGTATTGCCAATCTGCACGCCATACTTCCATCGGAATGTGCAGCATCTCTTGCGCGCGCACTCACGTTTTGGGAGACGCGTGTACCGGGCTTCGGTGCGGCAGATGTGCCCCTGACGGGCGTGGAGTCGCGTTCATCTGCGCCGTGCCGTATCGTGCGAGATGCGGTGACAATGGAATCTGTTTCTGCGGCAGGGCTTTATCCCATCGGTGAGGGTGCAGGCTATGCGGGCGGTATCATGAGCGCGTCGCTCGACGGTCTGAAAGCGGTGCTTGCATTTTTGGATAAGATACAGTAAATTATAGAGATAATATAATCATAATCATAGGGAGCTGTTCATGGTGAGACTTTTTGGTACGGATGGTGTGCGCGGAGAGGCAAATACGGAGCTGACGCCGGAGCTCGCCTATCATCTTGGGCGTGCGGCGACGCTCTACTTCGGCGCGCAGTCCGATGTGCGTCCGCGCATCCTGATTGGGCGCGATACGCGCATCTCGGGCGAGATGTTCGAGGCGGCTCTGACGTCGGGGATCTGCTCCGCCGGCGGCATTGCGCTCCTTGCGGGGGTCGTTCCGACGCCCGCGATCGCCTATCTCACGCGTGAGCACAGGGCAAAGGCGGGCATCGTTATCTCTGCCTCGCACAATCCGTTCCCGGACAACGGGATCAAGTTTTTCGGCGGGGACGGCTATAAGCTGCCGGACGCGGTGGAGGATGAGCTCGAGGCGCTTGTACATCGTTTGCAGACGAATGACGATGCGGCGCGCCCGACGGGCAAGGAAATCGGGATTGTGGAGTATCGCGACGACCTGCTCAACCGGTACATCGATTATGTGGTGAGCACGTGTACGGAGCGCTTCGACGGGATGAATATCGTGCTTGACTGTGCGAACGGTGCCGCCTACGAGGCGATGCCGAAGGTGCTGCGCCGCCTTGGCGCCGAGGTCAAGGTGATCCATGCGCTGCCGAACGGGGTGAACATCAACGACGGCTGCGGCTCGACACATCTGGAATCCCTGCGGCGTACGGTGCTCGAGCACGGGGCGGACATCGGCATTGCACATGATGGGGATGCGGATCGCTGCCTCTGTCTCGATGAAAAGGGCGCGCTCATCGACGGCGATCATATCCTCGTCGCCTGTGCTGCCGAGATGATTCGCGCAGGTCGGTTGCCGCACAAGACGGTGGTGACGACGGTGATGGCAAACATCGGCTTCCACAAGGCGATTGCGGCACTCGGCGGACGCGTCGAGGTGACGGCGGTCGGCGACCGCTATGTGCTCGAATCCATGCGTGCGAACGGTTATGCCATCGGCGGCGAGCAGTCGGGGCACATCATCTTTGCCGAACATGCGACGACGGGAGACGGTCTCATCACGGCGCTGCAGGTGCTTGCGGCTCTGCGTCGCAGCGGAAAAAAGGCATCGGAGCTGAACGCGATGATGACGACCTATCCACAGCTCCTCGTGAATGTACGCGTTAAGACGAAGGCGGGCTGGGAGGAGAATCCCGCGATTCGTGATGCGATCGCCGAGGGCGAGCGCATCCTGGGCAGCGAGGGGCGTGTGCTCGTCCGTCCCTCGGGCACGGAGCCGCTCATCCGCGTGATGGCGGAGGGCAGCGATCAGGCGCAGCTCGAAGAGGTCTGCGGCACGATCGTGGAGGTCGTGAGGCGGGAACAGGGAGAGGCGTAATGTCGCATCTTTCCGCTGTGCTGCTTGTGCTCCTCGCAGGGACGATGTGGGCGGCAAGCGGGACGGCAGCGCAGCATTTTTACACGCAGTCCGATCATGTTCCGATCGAACTGACACAGGTGCGGCTCTTCCTGTCGAGTGGACTCTTCTTTCTGCTCGCGTGGTGGAGCGGCGGTCTTCGGCGCGGTGTGCGCTCCCTGCGAAAAAACCCGCGTCTCATTGTGCAGCTTGGCATTCACGGGATCGTCGGCATTATGATCGTCCAGTTCACCTACTTTATGGGCATTGCAGAGGGCGATGCGGCTGCGACCACGGTCATCGGCTACACGAGTCCCGCGATGATGATCCTCTATTTTGCCGTGCGCTATCGGCGTCTGCCGTCGGCGGTGGAGGCGGGGACGGTTATTGCGGCTGTGGCAGGGGGGTTTCTCCTCGTGACGGGCGGCATCGGACGCCTCTCCGTGCCGATGTCGTGTATCGTGTGGAGTCTGCTCTCGGGTGTGACGTTCACCTTTGCGATGATCTATCCGGTGCATCTCCTGCGTCTTTTTGACCGTTTCTTCCTGCTCGCTGTCTGCATGCTGATCGGCGGTATTTCACTTTTGCCGCTGACCCATGCCATCGTGGATGTCCGTATGTTTTTTACGGCGGGGACGTGGCTCGACCTCTTCATTATCATCGGACTTGGTACGGTTGTCGCTTTCTTTGCATTTAACTTGGGACTACGCCGGCTCACATCAGAGGAGACGGCGATTACGGCGACGATCGAGCCGGTGGCAAGCATTATCTTTGCATGGCTGATCTTCGATACGCAGTTTGTGGCTGTGCAGATCTTTGGGATTGCTCTCGTCATTGCGGCGATTCTGACACCGAATCTCTTGAGGAAATGGGGGTACACATGAAGATTCCCCTGCGCTATCAGATGTCGGAGTACGACTGTGGACCGACGGCGCTGCTCAACGCGGTGAGCTATCTCTTTCCGCGAAAGGAGGTGCCGCCCGAGATCATCCGCAGCGTCATGCTCTACACATTGGACTGCTATGGGATGGACGGAACGGCGTGTAAGGCCGGGACATCGCGCATGGCGATGATGTATCTCGCGAACTGGCTCGAGGGCTTCTCGCGCGCGACAAATTTTCCGCTCACCTGTCAGTATATCTCGGGACGTACGGTATACATCGGTGCGCACAGTCATATCAATGATGCGCTTGTGCGCGGCGGTGTTGCGGTCGTGCGGCTCTTCTACGAGGTGGAGCATTATGCGCTTCTGACGGGCGCGCACGGGGATCATATCTATCTCTTTGACCCCTACTATCTTGCAGAGGCGGAACCGGAGTTCGTGCGCGAAGGGATTACAGTGACCTCGGATCATCCGCACAGCTACAACCGGATTGTGCCCTTTGACTGCTTCGATCGTGAGACGCGGGAGCTTTACGCGTTTGGTGCGGTGGAGAGCCGTGAGGCGGTGCTGCTCTTCGATCAGCGGACGCGACGCACGGCGGCCGATACGATCGAATACTTTATTTGACGGATGGGAGGTTTGTTTTTGCAGGAGACGACGGATACGATCGAGTTCCGGGATCAGCAGGAGGCGTACGCTGTTCTCGGAGAGCGCGACAGCCTACTCCTGGCGATGCAGGAAACGTTTTCCTGTCAGATGGTGAGCCGTGGAACAGCACTTGTCGTGACGGGCGTGGAGAAAGATGTCACCGCCGTGCGTGCGCTTGTACGGGAGCTTCTCTTCTACCGGCGGCAGGGGGCGAATCTGACGACGCATGAGGTGCGCTATGGGGCGCAGCTTGTACGTGCGGGGCAGGTGGAGGAGCTGCACGCACTCTTCTCCGATGTGCTGCTCGTGACGGCAAAGGGAAAGGAGATACGCGCCAAAACCCTCGGTCAGCGCGACTATCTCGCCAAGATTCGTCGGAATGCGGTGACACTTGGCGTCGGACCTGCGGGTACGGGCAAGACCTATCTTGCGGTCGTAATGGCGGTCGCTGCACTCCGTAACCGTGAGGTGAGCCGCATCATCCTGACACGTCCCGCTGTAGAGGCGGGGGGGCATCTGGGGTTTCTGCCCGGTGATCTGACGGAGAAGATCAATCCTTATCTGCGGCCGCTCTACGATGCCCTGCAGGACATTCTCGGCGCGGAAGGTTATCAAAAGCTCATGAGCCGTCAGCTGATCGAGGTGGCTCCGCTCGCCTACATCCGTGGACGCACGCTCGAGGATGCGTTCATCATTCTCGACGAAGCGCAGAATACGACCGGTGCGCAGATGAAGATGTTCCTCACTCGTCTGGGCTTCGGTTCGCGTATGGTCGTGACGGGCGATCTTGAGCAGGTTGATCTGCCGCGCGGCACGGTCTCGGGACTGAAACAGGCATGCCAGATCCTGAAGGGGGTCAAGGGGGTCGGTATCGTGCGGCTTGAGCCGGTGGACATCATTCGTCATGAGGTTGTGACACGTATTGTCGAGGCGTACGGCGCATGGGAGAAAAAGCGGGGGCACACGCATGGAGATTGAGATTCGGCAGGAGCCGGAGACGCTGGCGGTATCCGAGGAGGATAAGGCAGCGGTGCGTCGTGCGATTGAGACGGTCGGACGTTTCTACGGAACCGAGAATGTCGAAGTGAGCGTAACGCTGACGGACGATGCTCACATTCATGTGCTCAATCGTGTGTATCGCGGCGTCGATCGTCCGACGGATGTGCTCTCCTTTGCCCTCACAGAGAGCGAGGAGCCGGAGATCGTCGGCGGGGAGGGGAACGAGGTGCTTGGCGATCTCGTCATCTCGCTTGAGCGCATGCAGGCGCAGGCAGAGGAGTATGGGCACAGCCCTCTGCGAGAGCTTTCTTTTCTCACGGTGCACGGCATGCTGCACCTTCTCGGCTATGACCATATGGAGGAGGAGGAGCGCATCGAGATGGAGGAGGAGCAGCGACACGTGATGGAGGAGCTGGGAATTGCGCGATGAGTACACATAAATCCGGATTCGCCGCCGTAATCGGGCGACCGAATGTCGGCAAGTCCACGCTGATCAACGCGCTGATCGGGCAGAAGATCGCCATCATGAGCGACAAGCCGCAGACGACGCGTAGCCGCATCCTCTGCATCCTGACCGAGGAGGACGCGCAGATCATCTTTCTCGATACCCCGGGCGTGCACAAACCGAAGCACAAGCTCGGCGACTATATGGCAAAGGCGACGGAGGGGGCGCTCCACGGCGTCGATGTCATCGTCTTTGTCGTAGATGTGACGGAGAAACCGGGGGCGGGTGAGCAGTACATCCTGAGGCAGCTTGCGTCTGTCCGTGTACCTGTCCTGCTCGCCGTGAACAAGGTGGACTGCATCCCGCGCGAAGAGGTGCTGCCGATCCTTGCAAACTATGCGAAGGTGTATGATTTCGCGGGTATTGTGCCGATCTCGGCACGTGAGGAGGAGAATCTGGAGGGGCTTCTTGCGGAGATCAAAGAGCATCTGCCCGAGGGTCCGCAGTACTACCCCGCCGACATGGTGACCGATCAGCCCGAGCGCCTCATCATCGCGGAACTCGTGCGCGAAAAGGTGCTCGAGCTGACGCGTGACGAGATCCCGCACGCGGTTGCCGTCGACATCGAGGAGATGACGACGCGTCCGAAGGGCGATGTCTACATCCGCGCCGTGATCTATGTCGAACGCGAATCCCAGAAGGGCATTGTGATCGGCGCGCGCGGCGCGCTCCTCCGAACGATCGGACAGCGTGCGCGTGCGGACGTGGAGACTCTGCTTGGGGCGAAGGTCTATCTTGACCTCTGGGTCAAGACGCGCAAGGATTGGCGCAATCGGGCAAATGCCCTGCGGGAGTTTGGTTTTTATGAAACCGATTGAAGAAACGGCGGTCATGACACCGACGTTTGATCGGATGTACCAGCGGGAGCTTAATCGTATGTCACGCCGCTTTGTCAATGGGCTGC
>CALALM010000497.1 GCA_937925565.1 uncultured Centipeda sp. | reverse complement strand
CGGGTTCTTCTTCATGACGGCCTTTTCCTTCACGAAGGACTCGCATACATATGGACCTGTGCAGATGGGGCCCTGCTTTGCAAAGTCACGCTCCCCCTCGCTCGATACATCGACGATGAGGAAGAGAGGATCGGCAAGGAAGCCCGGCATACTCGGCGACGGCTTCTCTGTCTTGATCGTCAAGGTCTGCCCGTCCGCTATCATCTCCGTATACTTAAAAAAGGTCTCGGCACGGTTGTTCTTCTTAAACGAACGCTCAAGCGATTCCTTGACCGCCTCTGCTGTCAGCGGTTTGCCATTCGAGAACTTGACGTTGTCACGGATCTTAAACGTCCATGTCAGCTTGTCGTCGCCGATCTTCCAGCTCTCGGCAAGCCACGGTGTCGCGTTCATCTTCTCATCAAACTTGACGAGCGTCTCGCCCATGCCGTAGCGCATGACGACCCAGCTGAAATAGTTCTCCGTCGGCTCAAGCGTGTCCGCGAAATTCGTCACGCCGACCTTCAGCGTCGTCTTGTCCCCCGCGGACTGCCCTCCGCCGCAGCCGGTCAGGAGCGCTGCTGCCATACATCCGGTCAGTAGGACGCCCATCCATCGTTTGAGTTTACCCATCTGTTTTCCTCCTTTAATTTGCCTTGCGCGGGTCTAGGATATCCCGCAAACTATCTCCCCAAAGATTGAATACCGAAACGACGAGTGCAATCGCCAGTCCGGGGAAGATCATCAGCCACGGCGCTGTCTGGATCAGCTGCCGCCCTTCGTTCAGCATGAGTCCCCACTCCGGTGTCGGCGGCTGTGCGCCGAATCCGAGGAAGGAGAGTCCTGCCAGTTCCATCATCAGGGCGCCGATATCAAGCGCTGCCGTAATGATGATGATCGGTATGATATTCGGCAGAATATGCCGCCGAATCATTGCGATCGGACGCGTCCCGCTCGTGATCGCGGCAGACAGATAATCCTGCTGCTTTACCTTGAGCGTCAGACTGCGGGCAAGGCGCGCGTATTTCGTCCATCCGACAATGACGACGGCGAGAACCGCATTGACAGCACTGCCGCCGAGCACACCAGCAATCGCGATTGCGAGGACGATGCCCGGAAATGCGAGAAACACATCCGTCAGACGCATGATGACATTGTCCACCTTACCGCCGACATAGGCAGAGACCACACCGATCAAGGTGCCAAGCCCACCGGAGATAATCACAACGATCAGAGCCATCGTAATGGAGATGCGCGCTCCATAGAGGATGCGCGTAAAGATATCTCGTCCAAGTTTATCCGTGCCGAAGTAGTGCTCGGCAGAGGGCGGGAGAAGGGAGTTCTGAATCTGCGACTCATACGGATCATACGGTGAGATCAGCGGCGCACAGACGGCGATAAGCACAATCAGCAGGATGATGCCTGTATAGATACGAAACAGCAGTTGATCCCGCGTCATGATTTCGCCCCCTTCCTGAGCCTCGGATCCAGATACGCATAGGATATATCAACGATGAGATTGACAAGCATATAGAGCGTTGCAATCCAAAGAACAAATCCCTGAAGGAGCGGATAGTCGCGCATTTCGATCGCACGCACGGCGAGACGCCCGATGCCCGGCCACGAGAAGACAATCTCGATCACGGCAACGCCGCCAAGCAGCCACCCAATGGCAAGACCAAGGAGGGTGATAAGCGGCAGGAAAGCATTGGGCAGAACATGACGCCACAGAATACGTGACATCGACATGCCGCGCGCTTTCAGCCCTGTGACATAGTCTTGTCCCAGCTCTTCGAGCACTGCCGTGCGTACCTGCCGCGTATACTTTGACGAGAGCAGAATCGCAAGCGTAAATGCCGGCAGGATCATACGATCTAGACTAACCTCGCCGCCCGCAATCGGGAATAATCCAAGTTTTAGTCCGAACACATAGAGCAGGATGAGCCCCACCCAAAAACTCGGCATGGATACGCCCAGA
>CALALM010000496.1 GCA_937925565.1 uncultured Centipeda sp. | reverse complement strand
TCGGCCGCGACGACATCATGGTCTGCATCGGCGGCGTTATCCCCGTGCAGGACTATGACAACCTCTACGAGCACGGCGCGGTCGCGATCTTCGCACCGGGCACGAACATCCCCGAGGCGGGCATCAAGCTCCTGACACTTCTCATCGCACGCGCGAAGGAAGAAGCCGCAGGTTAAGGTATACAATGGCGCCGCCCTCAAACAAGAGGGCGGCGTTTTGCCATACGAAAGGAGGCTTTATGAGCGAAAAATATACAACGGAACGACCCGACTGGGTACCCGAGGATGCCGACTGCAAATTCACTACAAGTGTCATGGGCGGCATCGAGGGGATCAAGGATCTGACCGTCGGCAATATCAATCCGAAACTATTGAACGGGCAGGGGATGCCGCGCCGCAAGCTCGTCCTATCGGAGGACGACTATGTTGCGGGCGTCGAGCGCGGCGACCGCATGACGCTCTCGCGCGCGATCACACTCATCGAGAGCAACAGCAGCCGCCACTTCAAACTTGCCCAACGCGTGCTCCAGAGGCTGCTGCCAAAGACGGGCAACGCCCTGCGCATCGGCATCACGGGTGTACCGGGCGCGGGCAAGTCCACGATGATCGAGGCGTTTGGCAACATGCTCTGCGATGCGGGGCATCGCGTCGCCGTCCTCACCGTCGACCCGACCAGCTCCGTCACGAAAGGCTCCATCCTCGGCGACAAGACACGCATGGGCACGCTCTCGCGCCGTCCCGAGGCATTCATCCGCCCCTCGCCCGCCGGCGGCACACTCGGCGGCGTCGCGCGCAAGAGTCGCGAGACGATGCTGCTCTGCGAGGCGGCGGGCTACGATGTCATCATCATTGAAACGGTCGGCGTCGGACAGTCCGAAACGACTGTGCGCTCGATGGTTGACTTTTTCCTGCTCGTGGTCTTAACGGGTGCGGGCGATGAGCTGCAGGGCATCAAGAAGGGGATCATGGAGCTTGCGGATGCGATCGTCATCAACAAGGCGGACGGGGATAACCTCATCAAGGCAAAGGTCGCACGCGGACAGTACGAGCGCATGATCGAGTTCATCCGTCCCGCGACGCCGGGGTGGGAGACGCACGCCTACCTCGCCTCTGCCATCGAAAAGACGGGGCTCGCCGAACTGTGGGAACTCATCCGCATCTTCCGTGAAAAGACCATGGAGAGCGGCATCTGGAAGAAGCGTCGTGACGGACAGCTGCTCGACTGGATGAACAGCATGATCGATGAGCATCTGCACAACCTCTTCTTCGACGATGCGGTCGTGCGCGGACGCATGCCCGAGGTGCGCGAGGCAATCCTCTCGGGTGAGATCTCGCCGACACAGGCGGTCGCCGAACTCCTTGGCGTGTTCGACGTGCGCCGCGCGGCAGGGCGGCAGGTCGATCTGTTTACAAATTGAAAAATAGGGGGACTTAGATTGCATAAACGCATCTGCCTCTCGGGCGCGGATATGTACGAGCTTGAGGAGGTTTTCAAGGAGCGGCGTGGCATCATCTCCGTCCGCACGGGCTACATCAACGCTGCACCGAACGCCGCGCATGACGACGTGGCAACGGGTACGGCGGGCGGGCGTATGGGCGTTGAGATCTGCTACGATCCGAAGAAGATCGACATCTCGCAGCTCCTCGACCTGCACTTCGCCGTTGTGACACCATACAGCATTGACGGGCAGGGCTATGTGCGCGGCAGTATGTACCGCGCAGGCATCTTTTACGAAAGCGCCGAGGACGAGCCGCAGATCGCACTCTACCTCACCTTCCTTGCGGGGAAGGGGCGCTGTCCCGCGACGGGCGAACATCTGACGCTCAACGAT
>CALALM010000495.1 GCA_937925565.1 uncultured Centipeda sp. | reverse complement strand
ATTCGCATTTTAACTTTACGAATCTCTACATGTGGCGCGAGCCGTTCCACGTTCACGTTGCGGAGGAAGATAACGTCCTCTATGTCGTGAGCGAGTGGAAGGCGCGTGTCTCGGCATTGCAGCCGTTCTGCGATCCCACGCTGTACCCTGCGGCGACGAAGAAGCTGCTCGCGTACTTCGAGGAGATTGAGCAGCCCTTTCACATCTACGATATGGAGCGCGGCTATGCCGATTTTCTGCGCAGCTGCGACTGTGCGAATTTTGAGGTGGTCGCCGACCGTGACAACTATGACTATGTGTATCTCTCGGAAAAACTCATCAGTCTTGCGGGGCGCAAGCTGCACTCGAAGAAGAACCATCTGAACGCGTTCCACAAGGAGCATCCCGATGCGGTGTTTGTGCCGATCACGGATGAAATCGTGACGCTGTGCAAGCTCGAGCTGAACAGCTGGTATAAGCAGCACAAGCAGGAGGACGGTACGGTTGATCCGTTCATCGGCTACGAGCGCACGGCGATCCTTGAGGTGCTGAACAATTTCGAGGATTTCGGGCTGAAGGGTGGCGCAATCCTCCTCGGGGCGCGCGTCATTGCCTTTACCTTCGGCGAGCAGCTGAACACGGACACGGCGGTGATTCACGTCGAGAAGGCGGATCCCGAGCTGCGCGGCGCGTATCCCGCGATCAATCAGGGCTTCGTGGAGCACGCGTGGAGCCATCTGACCTACATCAACCGCGAGGAGGATATGGGTATCGAGGGGCTGCGCAAGGCGAAGGAATCCTACAAGCCCGAAAAGCTGATCGAGAAGTTTAATGCGACCTTGGTCGGATTTGCAAACTGCCCGTGAATATGGTAAGATAGCACAACGCTAGGATAACGCAGGCTCGTCCTTCGCCCCACATCAGCGGCGAGGGACTTTCTTGTTTTAGGAAGGATATTTTGATAATGCGGGGGGAACGATCATGAATCACACAAAGTACACGAAGGGTTACTATATGCCGCCCGAGATTCGTCTGGACTGGCTGCGTACGGATGCACCCGACAAGGCGCCGATCTGGTGCTCGGTCGATCTGCGCGACGGCAATCAGGCACTCATCATCCCGATGAGTCTCGATGAGAAACTGGCGTTCTTCGATCTCCTTGTACGTGTGGGCTTCAAGGAGATCGAGGTCGGCTTCCCTGCCGCCTCGGAGACGGAGTATGAGTTCCTGCGCCGTCTCGTGGAGGACAACCTCATCCCCGACGATGTGACCGTGCAGGTGCTGACACAGGCGCGTGAACATATCATCCGCAAGACGTTTGATGCGCTGCGCGGCGTGAAGAACGCGATTGTGCATGTCTACAACCCCACGTCTGCGGCACAGCGTGAGCAGGTCTTTGCGCGCTCGAAGGAGGAGATTCTTCAGATTGCCGTGGACGGCGCGAAGCTCCTCAAGAAGCTGACGGAGGAGGCGGGAGCGAACTACCGCTTCGAGTACTCACCTGAGAGCTTTACGGGCACGGAACCCGAGTACGCGCTCGAGGTCTGCAATGCCGTCCTCGATGTGTGGCAGCCGACGCCGGACCGCAAGGCGATCATCAATCTTCCCTCGACAGTTCAAATGTCGATGTCGCATGTCTACGGGATGCAGATTGCCTATGTCAACGAGCGGCTGAAATACCGTGACAGTGTTGTTCTTTCCCTCCATCCGCACAACGACCGCGGCTGCGGTGTAGCGGATGCAGAGATGGGGCTTCTGGCGGGCGCAGACCGTGTCGAGGGCACGCTCTTCGGCAATGGGGAGCGCACGGGCAACGTCGACATCATCACAGTTGCGATGAATATGTTCGCACTCGGTGTTGATCCGAATCTCGACTTCTCCGATCTGCCGCATCTCGTCGAGGTCTACGAGCAGGTGACGCGCATGCAGGTCAACCCGCGTCAGCCGTACTCCGGTTCGCTCGTCTTTGCCGCGTTCTCCGGCTCCCATCAGGATGCCATTGCGAAGGGCATGAAGCACTGGGACGAGAACAAGCCGAAGCACTGGTCGCTGCCATACCTCTACATCGACCCGAAGGATGTCGGGCGTACGTACGACGGCGATGTCATCCGCATCAACAGCCAGTCGGGCAGGGGCGGCGTCGGCTACATTATGGAGCAGCAGTACGGCATCAGCATGCCGAAGAAGATGCGCGAGGACCTCAGCTACCGCGTGAAAGCCGTTTCCGACAGCGGACACAAGGAGCTTATGCCGGATGAAATCTATAAGGTGTTCACAGATACCTATGTCAATGTCATCTTCCCGTTCGAGCTTTCGGACTTCCATCTGAAAAAGCAGCCGGACGGCACGCGCATGGGCGACGTTCACCTCAAGGTGGACGGTGAGGATCGCACGTATGAGGCGCGTGGCAACGGACGTCTCGATGCGATCTCGAACGCCCTGCAGGCGAACCTCGGTCTCCACTATACGAATCTGACGTACAGCGAGCACGCACTCGAGATCGGGCAGACCTCGCGCGCCATTTCCTACATCAGCATCACGGGCGAGGATGGCAAGGTCTACTGGGGCGCAGGACTGGACACGGATATCATCACCTCGTCCATCCTTGCTCTCTTCAGTGCGATCAATCGGATGAAGGCGGGACACTGAGCGTGACAGACCTCGTTGCTGAAAAGCTGAAACTGCTGCCCGATTCGCCGGGTGTCTATCTCATGAAGGACGCGCGCGGGAAGATCATCTACGTGGGCAAGGCGATTGTCCTCAAGAACCGCGTGCGGCAGTATTTCCAGAGCAGCCGCAATCAATCGCCGAAGGTGCGGGCGATGGTCTCGCATGTCGTGGATTTCGAGACGATCATGACCGCGAACGAGGTCGAGTCGCTGATCCTCGAGGCGAACCTAATCAAGAAACATCGTCCCCGCTACAATATCAGGCTCAAGGACGATAAGAGTTACCCCTATGTCAAGGTGACGGTGCAGGAGGAATATCCGCGCGTCTTCATCACGCGGCGCGTCCTGCGTGATGGAGCGCGCTACTTCGGCCCCTATACGAATGTGACGGCGCTGCGGGACAGCTTGAAGCTCCTGAAGCGCCTTTTTCCTCTGCGTACGTGCCGGACGATGCCCGAGCGCCCCTGCCTTGAGTATCATATCAAGCGCTGTCTTGCTCCCTGTGTGGGAAAGGTGACGGAGGAGGATTACCGCGCGATGATCCGTGCCGTCCTGCTCTTCCTTGAGGGGCGGACGGACGATGTGGAACGCGAATTGGAGCACCGTATGGCGCTTGCGGCAGAGGCGTATCACTTCGAGACAGCGGCACGGCTGCGCGATCAGCTCGCTGCGGTGCGCAAGGCGGCAGAGCGGCAGAACATCGTAACGGGGGCGGGCGATCAGGATGCGATCGGTATGGCGCGCTCGGCGGCGGGGGTCTGCGTGCAGATCTTCTTCATCCGCGGCGGCAAGATGATCGGACGCGAGCACTTCCTCCTGCGCGGGAGCGAGGAGGAGAGCGATGCGGACATTCTGCGCGCGTTCCTCGAACAGTATTACAATCAGGCGACGTTTGTCCCGCGCGAGGTACTGCTGCCGCACGCGATCGACGCGGCGGGGCAGGAGATCATCGAGCGTTGGCTTGCAGAACGCAAGGGTGGGGGAAAGGTCGCGCTGCTCACACCGCAGCGCGGCACGAAGCGCGATATCGTCCTGATGGCGACGGGCAATGCGGAGAAATTTCTTGCAGACGAGGAGACGCGCCGCAGTCTTGCGGATGAGCAGACGCTCGGCGCCGTCGAGGAACTCGGGCGCTATCTCGGACTCAAGAAGGCGCCGTATCGCATGGAGTGCTTCGACATTTCTCACAATCAGGGGCAGGAAACGGTCGCCTCGATGGTTGTCTTCGAGGGCGGCATGCCGAAGAAGTCGGACTACCGCCGCTTTAAGATCAGGAGTGCGGAGGGCAAGCCCGACGACTTCCTCTCCATGCGTGAGGTGACGACGCGTCGCTACGTTGGACTGCCTGCCGATGAATTGCCCGACCTCATCATCATCGACGGCGGCAAGGGGCAGCTCTCCTCTGCGCTTGAGATCATCCGAAACGAGGCGGGGCATAAGGATGTGCCCGTTGTCGGACTCGCCAAGCAGTTTGAACTCGTTTTTACGGAGGGGAATCCCGAACCGGTCGAACTGCCGCGCTGCAGTCCATCCCTCTATCTCATCCAGCGCATCCGCGATGAGGCGCACCGATTCGCCATTACCTTCCACAGGAAGCTGCGCGGCAAACGCAACCTCGTTTCTGTATTGGATCATATCGTTGGCGTTGGTCCAAAGAGACGACAAAATCTGTGGTCGCACTTTGGGACGTTGGAGAAAATCAAGGCGGCTTCGGTCGATGAACTCGCCGCTGTACCCGGAATGAATCGTCCTTCGGCGGAGGCGATTGCTCATTTCTTTGAGGTACAGCGAGAACTTCGTGGGAAACAATAGAAGATAGGATTATCCCCCAAAAATGACGAACTGTATGATTGCGTTGCAGTTCTGAT
>CALALM010000494.1 GCA_937925565.1 uncultured Centipeda sp. | reverse complement strand
AGCAAGCGCTCCTGTACCGGCATCTTTGCCGAGTAAGAACGCCCCATATCTCCATGGATCACGCCATTCAGCCATCTGAGATACTGTTCGTGGAACGGTCGATCCAGCCCCAATTCATGGCGTGTCTGCTCGATGGTTTCCTGCGAGACGATGGTGTCACCTGTTTCGAGAATCGCATCGACAGGATCGCCCGGTGCAATGAATGTCAGGCTAAACGTCAGAAAACTGACCCCCAGCAGAGTGACGACCATCTGCCCCAGACGCATCAGGATTGCTTTTGCACTCAACTCCCCAACTCCTTTTACCAGAAAAATAAAAACCGCCTGCCTCAAAAGAGGTGGACGGCAGAATGCGCACAAAAAACATTGTTACAGCGCACAAGGCACTGTAAGCTGCAGCATCCATCTCCCCATCTCTCGTGAGTCTATCAATGAATCTTATTACGAGCAGGCTTTCCGGCTCATAGATCCGCACATTCTTCCGCCTTCCCAAGGTTTCCCTCAGTGACTTTACAGGCACAGGCTCTGCGCCTGTGGAAGAACACTCCCTATTTACGGCTGCGGGACAGCATGGGCATTGCACCCATTTTCCTCTTATCGCTCAACAGACTGAATATAAAATAATATCCGACTGCCGACACTCGCAACGTAATTTATTCAGTTTTAACAAAACTTAAGACGTAGTATATCCATATCAGATATACTTGTCAATACATTCATTTCAAATTATTTTATTTGCATGGTTCATAAGTCCTTTTTGACTCTATCTTATCCCCGTCAACATGAACTCGATGTTTGCCGGGAATTTCTCTCATGGTATACCTTGCATAAAAGAACAGCGGCGCAGACGGCGCGTATACTTTGATCAAGTACAAGTGAAAGCCATGCCCCCTCAAGTCCCATATGAAACTTATAGAGAAAACAATATGTAATGATGGGTCGCAGCATTGTTATGCTGACAAAGGAATAAGCCGCCACCTGCGTTGTTTTTCCGCTTGCACGCAGGATGCCGGCGCACACCATTTGATACGCCTCAGGAAAACTAACTGCCGCAACATATGCGATTATCAGACTTCCAAGTGGAAGAAGGGTCGAATCATGGGCATAGATACCAAAGATTTCCTCGCGCAGCACAAAGGTCACAAGAAATACGGCAATGGAGAAAATCAGGCTCCAACGCATTCCTGCCCAAAGATAGAGTTTCCACTCATTCTGCTTATGGATATCCCGATTGTGTCCGGCAAGAACGGTACTCGCCTTCCCCATACCATTGCAGAAGCTGTAATAGAAATCACAGAAGTTCATAGCAATTGCATGAACCGCATAGGGAATTGTCCCAAGCTCCGCGACCATGCGCGTATAAACGACCATACCGATCCGCTCAAATCCCTGCTCGCTGAAGATCCCGCCAAATACACCAAGGAACTCACGCAAATATGTACATGTCAAACGATAATTTCCCTGATTGAAAATGCCCCATGTATAAAGCACACGCAAGGTAAGGAAGAAGGACCATATAGCGCCCCCGATTGTCCCGAGTGCGGCGCCAAGTATACCGAGCTGAGGGAATGGTCCAAGTCCGAAGATCAGAAACGCATTCAGGACGACGTTGACGACATTTCCCTGTATATTGATTGAAAGGACACGCACCGATTCCCCGCGCCCGAACATGACCGCCTGCATGAGTGTCGTGATAGATGTGACAAATACGGCGGGAAGTGTCCAGAGACCGTAGATCATGGCATCCGATAAATAGTCATGCTGTGCCCCCATCCAGAGAAGAATGGAATCAAGACAGATAAAGAAGCAGACATGGGCGAGTCCAAGAACAATAACAACAAGAATAAGTGTTTTCTTTAGAACGTCTCCATAGGTATCATGTTGCTCTCTACCGAATCGTTCAGCAATCAGTATAGTCACGGCAGCCGCCACCGAACGTGCAACGGTGAGGAGGATCATGCGCGGCTGTGTAAAGATGCTGACCGCGGCAATGGCGCCCGTTCCCAAGGTTCCGACCATGATAATGTCCGCATTGCACAAAAAAACCATCAGTACGCCTTCCAGAGCCGCAGGAAATCCGATTCTCAGATAATTTTTGTCGTAAGATGTCAGCACAGTACCATCTCCCTATTCCCCTACATTTCAATTCAACAACCTATCACATGATGATAATATTTGTCAATCATGAGTAAATATGTGAATTTAGGGAAACAATGGTAATTTCAGCAAAAAATCGGAGCTACAGTAATGCAGCCCCGATTTTTTTGACGGAATAATCATCATTTCAGCGCACGATGTGCAATGTCCTTACGATAATAGGCATCCTTAAAGGATGTTTTCTCGACCGCAGCGTAGGATTTTTTCACCGCAGATGCAATGTCTTCCCCCATACCGACAACCCCAAGTACGCGCCCACCGTTTGTGATGATTTTTCCGTTCCGCTCCGCAGTTCCCGCATGAAATACGAGAACTCCCATAGACTCAGCGGTGCTGAGTCCGGAAATCTCATAACCTTTTTCATAGGCTGCAGGATATCCGCCTGCTGCGATGACAACACATACCGCCGCTCCGTTCCTCCAATGAATGGGAACATCGGCAAGGGTTCCATCCGCGCAGGCACACATAATCTGAACGAGATCTCCATCAAGCAGTGGCAAAACAACCTGTGTCTCAGGATCGCCAAAACGTGCGTTGAACTCAACAACCTTTGGGCCTTCGTGCGTAACCATCAGACCGAGATAGAGGCAGCCGCGGTAGGGGCATCCCTCTTTTTCCATAGCTGCAATGGTCGGTTTCAGGATCTCCTCCACTGCGCGCTCCGTCATTTCCGGTGTCATGACCGGCGCAGGCGCATAAGTACCCATCCCGCCCGTATTTGGTCCCTCGTCCCCGTCAAAGGCGCGCTTGTGATCCTGTGCGCTGATCATAGGGCGAATGATTGTTCCGTCCGTAAAGGCAAGAAGAGATGCCTCCTCCCCCTCCATGAACTCCTCAATGACGACACGTGCCCCCGCATCGCCAAAGGCGTTGTCCTCCATGATGGTGTCGACGGCATCAAGCGCTTCCTGCTCTGACATGGCGACAATGACACCCTTACCGGCGGCAAGTCCATCCGCCTTGACGACGATCGGTGCACCCGTGCGGCGAATGTATGCGCGGGCGGGTTCCGCTTCGGTAAACACCTCATAGTGTGCAGTTGGAATCCCATACTTTTTCATGAGATTCTTCGCAAATGCCTTTGACCCTTCGATCTGAGCGGCATTTGCACGTGGACCGAATGCGCGAATGCCTACATTTTCCAGATCATCAACCAGACCGTTGATGAGAGGAACCTCGGGACCGACCACCACGAGACCGATTTCTTTCTCCTTGGCAAAACGTAGTATCGCTGCATTATCCGTTACGGAGATATTCGTCATCTCTCCCATGCCAGGATTTCCGGGAATCGCATAGATTTTGTCCGTCTGCGGACTCTCCTTGAGTTTCCAGAAAAGAGCGTGTTCACGCCCCCCCGATCCGATTACGAGAATGTTCACGTCGTCTTCCTCATTTTTCCAACTGATCGGCAAGATACGTATTGATGGCATCATCATAGTCTGCCGTATGCGCAAACGCTTCATGGGCGAGGCGCATCCGCGTCATTCCATCGACCGCACCGTCCTTTTCAATCTTCTCCGCGATTTCCACATAGTGTTCCGGATTTGTAATCACGGTGACAAATTTGAAATTCTTTGCTGCCGCACGAATCATGGCAGGTCCTCCGATGTCGATCTGCTCGACTGCCTCGGCAAGCGTGACATTGGGATTCGCAACGGTCTCCTTAAAGGGATAGAGATTGACAGCAACGAGATCGATCGGTGTGATCTTCAGTTCTCGCAGTGCTTTTTCATGTGTCTGGTTCCCCCGTACGGCAAGAATTCCACCGTGAACAAACGGATGCAGAGTCTTGACACGACCGTCCATAATCTCTGGGAAGCCTGTCACATCACTGACATAGATCACGGGAATACCGGCTTCGCGCAGCGCCTTCATCGTACCACCGGTGGAGACAATTGCGACTCCTGCCTTGTGTAGTACACGCGCGAATTCCACCACGCCGGTCTTGTCGGATACACTGATCAGAGCACGCTTTATCTTCATAATGATTCTCCTTCAGCGGCGGGCAGGATATGCACCTTTCGCCCATCCGTACGCAGTCTTCCTTCGACATAGAGTTTGATCGCCTCGGGGAATATTTGGTGTTCCTGTGAAAGGACACGCGCTGCAAGTGTTTCCTCAGTATCCCCTTCCAGAACAGGTACCGCAGCCTGCATGATGATAGGACCGGAATCCATGCCCTCATCCACAAAGTGAACAGTGCAGCCGCTGACTTTCACGCCATATGCAAGTGCATCACGATGAGCGTGCGCTCCCGGAAAACTCGGCAGGAGTGCCGGATGGATGTTCAGTATGTGTCCCGCATACGCATGGACAAAAACGGGAGACAGGATACGCATGAAACCCGCAAGCACGACAAGGGTTACGCCGTGAGCACGCAGCTCTGTAAGCAGGGCGCGCTCAAAGTCTGCTCGTTCCGCATAGTCCCGATAGGCAACAGTAACGGCAGGAATCCCTCTCTCTCGTGCGCGCTCCAGTGCATACGCATTGATCTTGTCAGCGATGACAACAGCAATTTCGGCACCGATGTCTCCCCGTTCGATTGCCTCGATGATGGATGCCAGATTAGAACCGCGTCCTGAGCAGAGGACCCCCAGTTTTTCCTTACGCATCAAAGACACCGCCCTTGATGACGACCTCATGTGCCCCCTCTGTTACATGACCGATACGATAGACCACTTCGCCTTTGGCATGCAGATGCGCCTCCACGTGCTCTGCTTCCTCAGGCGAAAGAATGAGTATCATGCCGATCCCCATGTTGAACGTACGGTACATCTCCGGCCAATCCACATTTCCCCACTCCTGAAGGAGCTGGAAGATCGGCGGCATTTCCCACGCTGCATCGTTCACCTCTGCTCCCATATGTTCGGGCAGGGCGCGTGGAATATTCTCGTAGAAACCGCCGCCTGTGATATGCACCATGCCGTGAATATCGAACTCTCGAATGAGTGGCAGGCAAACGCGAGGATAGAGGCGGGTCGGTGTCAGCAGTTCCTCCCCAATCGTTTTGCCAAGCGCCTCCATGTATTCATCGCCCTTGAATTCCTTGTGCTCAAAGACGATTTTTCGTACAAGGGAGTATCCGTTTGAGTGAACGCCAGAGGAGGACAGACCAAGCAATATATCTCCTGCGTTTACACGTGCACTCGTGATAAGTTTGGAACGTTCCACAACGCCGACTGAAAACCCTGCAATATCATATTCCCCTATTGGGTAAAAACCTGCCATCTCGGCGGTTTCATGCCGGGCATTTCCGCCGTTTCGCCGCCGATCAGGGCGCAGCCGGACTCCTTGCACGCCCGTGCGACACCTGTCACCACCTCGGCAACCTGTGTCGGTTCGAGTTTGCCAACGGCAAGATAGTCAAGGAAGAAAAGCGGTTCCGCCCCATGTACGAGAATATCGTTGACGCACATTGCGACAGCATCCTGTCCGATCGTATCATGTTTGTTCAGCAGGAAGGCAAGGCGCAGTTTTGTACCGACACCATCCGTACCGGAAACGAGAACAGGTTCTTTGTATGACTTTGTATTGAGAGCAAACAAGCCTCCAAAGCCACCGAGATCCCCAAGCACTTCGGGACGATAGGTTGCGCGCACGACGTCCTTAATCATCGACACGGATTCATTTCCTGCGTCAATATCAACTCCTGCGCTACGATAGGTCATTTTCTCCATCGGCTCTCAGAGCCCCCTTTCACGCTGTGCTATCCGACGCCGCTCGAGGATGATCTTGTCATCCTCATCAAGGGCAGCATCCTCCTCGGGAACGGGGTAATTATTATTAAAGCAGGCATAACACATGTGATTCGGATTGAGTGCCGGAACACATTGCCGCAGCCCCTCAATCGAGATGAAATGCAGGGAATCTGCTCCAATGAAGGAACAGATTTCATCGACACTCTTTGTCGCTGAGATGAGCTCCTTGCGAATGGAGGTATCAATGCCGTAGTAACAGGGATCTGTAATCGGTGGACTGCTGATGCAGACGTGGATTTCGCGTGCCCCCGCATTTCGTAGGAGACGTACGATCTTCCCGCTCGTCGTTCCGCGTACGATAGAGTCGTCAACCATAATGACCGATTTCCCTGCCACAACCGAGCGTACCGGACTCAGCTTGAGCCTGACTGCCGCATCACGCTGTTTCTGGGTGGGTTGGATGAAGGTGCGCCCGATGTAGCGATTCTTGATCAGTCCCTCTGCAAACGGAATCCCCGTTTCATAGGCAAAGCCTGTTGCTGCTGTTGTTCCGGAATCTGGTACGGAGATGACCACATCTCCGCGGAAACCGGATTCCCGTGCCAGAACACGTCCCATTTCAAAGCGCGCCGCATGAACACTCTGTCCATCGATGATGGAGTCCGGGCGCGCAAAGTAGATGTATTCAAAGATACAGGAGGCAATGTCTTCCCCATTGGAAAACCGATAGGTTTTTAGTCCATCACTACCAATGACGACCATTTCACCGGGCAATATATCGCGCACGAATTCAGCGCCATTGACCTCAAGGGCGCATGTTTCAGAGGAGAGGATCCACCCGCCATCCGGCGTCTTCCCGATGCACAATGGGCGGAACCCCTGTGGATCGCGCACACCAATCAGCTTATCCTCTGTCATAATCGAAAGGCAGAAAGCACCGCGCACGACCTTGACCGCCTCAAGAATACGATCCTCGATGGATGATTTCTGTGAACGCGCAATCAGATGAACAAAAACCTCTGAGTCAATCGTTGTCTGAAAGACTGTTCCACTATGCTCGAGGTCACGACGAATCAGCGCAGCATTTGTGAGGTCGCCATTGTGTGCAAGCGCAAGCGCACCTCCCGCATAGTTTACGCGGAGGGGTTGGGCATTCGCCGCAAGACTGAAGCCCGTCGTTGCATAGCGGACATGACCAATGGCGATCTTGGCATTGTCAAGATGTGGGAGATGTTCGCGAAAGACCTCGCTGACAAGCCCCATCCCTTTTTTCACATCGATCCAAGAACCGTCCGTAAGTGCGATGCCTGCACTCTCCTGACCGCGATGTTGGAGTGCATAGAGTCCAAGGTACGTCATCTCGGAAACATG
>CALALM010000493.1 GCA_937925565.1 uncultured Centipeda sp. | reverse complement strand
GTTTCAAAGGCGAAGGCTCTTGGGTGGCGGTACAAAATGGAGCTTGAGGATGGAATCCGGTTGGCCTATCAGGATTTTCTCGAGAATCCGATGCGTGCAGGGAGATAAGCGCCTCCATATGCAGAGAAACGCTTTGTTATGATAAAATTAAAGGCCGAGTTGACACTCTCCATGCATACATCTATACTATTGTATATTGGGTGTATGCTTTGTTGTATCTGCAGTTTACCCTGATGGTTAGCAACGCTGTTACAAGGCAGGGAGCTTTTTCCAGATGAAATTATTTTTGAAGATTTTTTCCATCTTTACGCCGCAGGAGCTGCGTTATTGTGCCTTTCTCGTTACGGTGATGATGGTCGGTGCTGTCCTTGAGGCAGTCGGCATTGGCTCGATTCTCCCGCTCATCTCGCTTATGGGGCAGCCCGATTTTCTTGTGCAGCATCCCGAGATTGCGGGATATGCGGTGAAGATCGGTATTACAACCCATACAGAACTGATCATCGGTCTCTCACTTCTGCTCATCCTTCTCTACATTTTGAAAAATATTTATCTGGCCTGGCAGCTGCGTCTGCAGATTAACTTTTCTATTTCAAACCAGATCCAGTTTTCCAAGGAATTAATGGCAAGCTATCTTGCCAAGTCCTACATTTTTCACTTGAATCATAATACGGCAACCCTTCTGAGGAATGTTAATAGCGGTGGTGTTGTTATATTCTCTTACATATTGATTCCAGCGTTTCAGCTTCTGACGGAGATTATCACTGCATTGACCATTTGGGGGATGCTTATTTTTGCAGATCCATTTACCGCTATTGTTGTTGCTGGTGTTATGGGAAGCCTTATTTATTTGCTTCTGCAGTCATTTCGGCGGAGGATTGGTGAGCAAGCACAGATACAGAATGCATATGCTGCATCCTATATCCAAGCGGTGAATCAAGGACTTGGGGCAATCAAAGAAACAAAAGTCATGCACAAGGAGGAATTTTTCCTTCGGGAATTTATGCAGAATTATGAAAAATATGGACTTGCGAATGGACAATTTGTGTTTTTGAATCTGCTCCCCCGCATGATTATTGAAACACTCATTGTATGTGCGCTGCTTTTTCTCATCATTGGGAAAGTGGCTCTTGGAAATACGCCGATGGAGATCGTCCCTCTGCTCGGTGTTCTTGCACTTGCTGCATTCCGCCTCATGCCAAGCGCGAACCGTATCGTGACGCTTTCGAATGGGATCAAGTTCCAACTCCCGTTGTTTGAAGAACTTTACCGTGAGCTTCTTGCCCTAAAGTCACGTAAATATCATAACCGGAGTCTGAAACTGGCCGATGTGCCGCCGGCACTTTCTTTTAAGGAGGCGATTCGTGTGGAGAACCTGGGGTTCTATTATCCGGGTACTTCAGAAGAAGTACTTACGGATGTCAGTTTTTCCATTCCTAAAGGAAGTTTTGTCGGCATTCTGGGACCATCGGGAGCAGGGAAAACGACCTTTGTTGATATCCTTCTGGGCCTCTTTGTTCCAACGCGCGGAAAAATTACTGTCGACGGTGTAGATATTCGCCAGAAATTGCGTGCATGGCAGGCGAATATTGCCTATGTTCCACAG
>CALALM010000492.1 GCA_937925565.1 uncultured Centipeda sp. | reverse complement strand
TCTTTCGGACACAACCTTTGAAAAAATTTATCGTATTTACGAGTTTGATCGGGAGTTGCGGTCGCTCCTTTTCAGTGCGATAGAGTCCATTGAAATCGCTTTGCGGGCACGTCTTTCATATCTGCACGGGCTACGTTACGGCGCCCTTGGATATCTCGACTCTGCAAATTTTAACGCGCGACATAACACGGATCGATTTTTAGAAAATATACAAAGAGAGATTACCAGTAATCGGAACGTCCCTTTTGTACAGCATCATCAACAGAAATATCACGGTTATTTTCCAGTATGGGTAATTACCGAGTTATTCACATTCGGTATGCTGTCATATTTTTATAGCGACTTACTCACACAAGATCAAAAAGCCATAGCGCGGCAATATAACACAAGCCATACGGTCTTAAAAAGCTGGCTGCGCTGTTGTACAGATGCGCGAAATATCTGTGCGCATTATGGTCGTTTGTACTATCGTGTGTTTTCTGCAGCTCCTGCCGGATTTAACTTCTCTGCCGGCGTTCGTTGGCGCATGTGGGCTGTTATGCTTGTCATAAAAGCACTCTATCCTTCCCCTCAAAAATGGAGTGAAGAATTTGTCCCGCGTGCAGAAAAACTCTTTCAAAAATATGCAGATGATATTGATTTATACCACTTGGGCTTTCCTCGTGACTGGAAAGCACATCTGTAAAACGAGCCATCAAGTTTGTGTGGGGTTCCGCTCCGACTTGATGGCTCGTTTTCTATGCACATTCTTTAATACCCCGTTTGAACTGACGTTTTTGTGCGTACGCCCCCTCTCCGGTCCAGTAATAGCGCGGTTTTAGAGATTTGACCGCCCCTCCCTAGTCACGAGTATATGTTTTGCTTTACATCGTAAACCAAACAAGCTATACTGTTTCTAAAAGAAAGGAGCGTGCTCTTTATGTCAACTGTCCCTACTCAAATAAGAATTGACCGAAACATAAAAGAACAGGCTGGTGCGTTGTTTTCCGGGCTAGGTCTGGATATGTCCGGTGCCGTTAATATGTTTCTTCATCAGTGTGTCCTTCGTGGAGGTATTCCATTTTCCATCGAAATGCCCCGTTATAAGCAAAGCACCTTGACCGCTATGGAAGAAGCAAGAAGAATCTCTCGCGATCCAAACGTCCCTAGCTATGACAACATGGATGACTTGAAGAGGGCATTGGAAGAATGACCTATCACATCAAGTTCACCACCGCTTATAAGAAAAGTTACAATCGTGCCAAGAAACATGGCTTGAACCTCAAGCTACTGGATGATGTTGTCGATGAGTTAAGGCAAGGGCGCAAACTCGATGCCAAATACCGTGACCACGAACTCCACGGGAATTGGACGGGCTTTCGCGAATGCCATATTCAACCGGATTGGCTGTTGGTTTACCTCGTTGAAAATAACATCCTAACCTTGACCCTTGTCGAAACTGGAACTCATGCGGATATATTCGATGAATAAGCTGTTCATTTAGGACGGCTTTTTTCTTTGGTGAATCTGTTCATGACAGGAGACGCAGAACGACATCAAATTGCTCTCATCATGTGTGCCGCCATCGGCGAGAGGTCGGATGTGATGCACAAGTGTTGAGTAAACGTATCTCTCACGCTCTTTGCACATCTCACAGAGAGGGCTCCCTGCCAAGTGACGGTCACGAATCCTGCGCCATGCGCTGCCGTATCTCTCATGCTGATCGTAGCCGCGCGTAAAGTTCTCGTAGTGTCGCTGCATTGTTTTCTCGTGCGCCTCGCAGTAACAGCTTTTCCTGTCGGTAAGATTCGTACAGCCCGTCATGCGGCAGGGACGCTTTGGCTTTCTGGGCATCGCTTCACCTCCATCAAAAAAGCCCTCACGGAGAATTGCTTCTCCAAGAAGGCTGAACCAGTTTTCTATTTTCGCTGAGTATATCATATCACTGGTAAGGCAGTGACATCAAGACGACATCGACTGCCATTTAGTGACATCGGAGAATTTTGGTTCTACTCCCGAAGTAGTGTAAATGGTATAATCGACTATGGTGATGAAAAATGGTCGAGAATTTTGACAAGATGCTAGCAAGATCACTGCGTCTATGGGCTCCATGGTATACCAGTAAATCCATCGTAATGCTCCTTTTTCTACCAGGAAAAATCTCCCTTCACTATCCCACTGGACGTTTTTGGGCAAAGTGGCCGAAAAAAGATCAAAAAAAATCCTCCCATGTTTCAGGGAGGAACAGCGTCAGTCTTTCTGATAGAATTTACACTCGAAACCATCTGGAAAGACAACGGCTCTGGATGTCGAGCCGGATGATAAAACAACCACTATTCATCAGTAGCCGAACGTGGTTCAAACTAGAACAAACAATCTTAATTTGACAAATAATAGTACGATGGTTTTAATTTTTGGATGTTATCTATGAACAAATGCGTTTGCGCAACGGCGATGGAAGCATTGAAGATTCTCGCTCAAATCATGGTTGAAAAAATAGGAACTGCACACCATCCATGCTCACTGTGAAAATTTATCCATCGAATGAAGAAATCGAACCCTAACAGGGAACCGTTGCCATCACGCATTTTCCAGTCATAGAACATCCCTCCTGCTGTAGCCCTTCTTATTCTACAACAGGAGGGATATTTTTATTCACTGTCCATATCTCGTGGGTACGACCCCAAAACTCCACTTCTCGACAAAGGCTTTTACTCCACGCCCAACGCCTTGAATACGGCATCTTCCACACTTTGATAGGGTATCAACTGGAATGCACTCATGAGTTCCGGCGGAACGGCAGAAAAATCGTTAAAGGATGTGCTGGGGAGAAGGATTTTTTTTGCGCCGCTGTCGAGGCATACCTGCATGGCATTAGCCAATTCTTCGGATTTCATGATCGTCCCGCTGATGCTGATTTCACCGAGAACGGCCAAGGAACTCTGTACAGGCTTACCTAAAGCAATGGAACAGATGGCGATGAGGGTAGGCAAAGCCAACTTATTCGTCATTCCAATTCCCTGCAAATCTTGGTAGTTGATGATGTAGTCCTTGCTGGTTGTCTTGATCGCACCACTGATGCGGCTGCCGTTCGCCTTGAGGAAATTGAAAGCCGTATTGACCGCCTCTTTGGCTTCACGGTCAGAACCCAGCCCCGTACGCTCCAATTTGCCATTTCCCGGCAGCATCTGGCTCTCCAAACGAAATACACCCATCATGCCAGACTTGCCATGAGACACGGTATACACTTGCCCCGGATTGCATAGTCCTTCCGGAATGAGGTTGCCGCTGCCCTGCTCCGGCACGGAGACATAATGCTCGCACATATCCGAAAGATCAATGTAGGAAAAGTTCACATCATAGAACTCCATGCCGCCCAGTTTTTTTAGCTGCTCCTTGACCCTGCGGCGCATTTCCAAGGAAATTTGCAGAACTTCCTCCAATTCTTCTTTGCTGAATTTCCCATTCGGATAGAGAAGTTTCAAGTAGCCGTCAAGCATTCGACGCACGGCGATGGTATCTCGCTGATTTAGATTCTTCCCTAAGCGGAAATATTTGTCAAGGGCATCGCCGTACTGTTCTTTCCGAAGCTCTCGAATGAACTCGGCAAGATAGTCGCTGATGAAGCCATAATCATCGGTGAAATGTTCCGGACGAAACTTTGAAATCTCCCAACCGGGCAAATAGCAATGAAAACGATCCAGGAAAGCTGTATCCGTCCCCATCTCCGGAGGGAATGGTTCAAAAAGACTGCTGGTCTTTAAGAGCACATCGACACTCTGGTTAATGTTGCCTACGAATACCATCGAAGCAGAGGCGGCCTTTTCCTCCTTGCCACGGGCGAAGGATCCCGAGGCCATATAATCCTTCATGATTTGGATGCCATCTTTATCCTTGAAATGGATGCCTGCCACCTCATCGAAGGCAACACAATCCCATAATCCCACCAATCCCACGGTCTTTCTCGCCATATTGTAAAAGAGATTAGCTACCGTGGATTGTCCACCGGACACGAGAATACTGTTCGGGGAAATTTCTTTATACAGATGAGACTTACCCGTGCTGCGAGGGCCCAATTCGCACAGATTGAAGTTGTTTTCCACCAAAGGAATCATGCGCGTAACGAGCAGCCATTTCTCCCGTTCCGTCAACTCCTCCGGTTCCATGCCGATCGAGCGAAGCAGCACATCCATCCATTCCTCTTTGGTAAATGCGGCTCGTCCTTTCTTCAGTTCCGACATTTCGATGTGTGGCATCTGGATGGGTGTAAGTTTCCTGATTTGTACAGGATTCCCATTGGTCTTTTCCTCTTCCACGAACTCATATTCCAATTGGATAATGCACCAAATGCCACCACAGAGCAAGCGATCGTACTTCTCCGGGTATTCATCGGCAATTGGCACATTGGTAAGTCCCAGATTCGAAAAATTAGCCACATAGATATCCTTCTTGATATCGAGGCGCACGGTAAGGGAATCAATGACCGTGTGACTGCCTTGGCTGCGGAGTTTGGAAAGTATTTTTTGCGCCTCATCAGGACGCACAAAATTATCTGCTAAAATCCGCTTCACACTCTGAATGCCATTCTCGATGATTTCTTCATTATCCGAGCTGCAATACTGTCCCAACAAAAATTCCAGGACATAAACGGGGACATTCGCCCCTTCCTTGATTTTCTTGGTGAGGTCTTTGCGGACAATTTTGCCGTCAAAATGCTCACGGAGTTTTCCTCTTATGATTTCGCGTGCGCTTTCCGTGACCTCCGACACCTCCTCGCGAGAAATGTCGTCCTCTACTTTTCCTTCAAGAGTAAAATCCATCCCATATCCTCCGCATACGATTAGCTGAAGAAATCAAACGCATCCACAGCAAAGGCAATATCAATCGAAAATTCTTCCCGATGTATCGGCAAACCGTCGCCATCGGCAATGACGAGATAGTACGTCTCTGTATTGTTGTACTTGAGGGATTTCAAATGAAAACTGATGCGGAAGATCCGTCCCTCGGCGTCTTCCTCCGCTTTATCCGCGATGATGCGTGAAGCATCACTGATCACCTTTCCTGTGCTGTCCGTAAAATACAGTTGATAGGCAGCCGCACAGAAGTTAGCTGCTACCGCTTCCTTTTGGAAAAAGTTCAGCGAGAAAATCATATTGCTGATCTTGCGACTGGAAGAGAGCAGACCTATTGTCACAGGACTCGTATCATATCTGCTCTTATTCTTTTTATATTCTCTGGAATCGTTACGAAGGAAATGGTAGTCAATGAGAGGCACGACCATCTCTTGAAGGCTTACCCCACCATGCACGAAATTCAGTCCGCCGCCCTTCATCTTGATGCGAATGCTTCCATGAGGCGCAAAAGCGTCATATTCCGTCTCACCGTGCAAGAACTTCACGGGAAGCAAATAGTCAGGAGAGGCTCCTTTTTTCATAATGGCATAACGACGAGCGATTTCCACGACCTGATCGCTCGCCGTGGATTGAGCCACCTTGTCATCTTCCCGAAGCGGATTATAGGTATAGAGAAAGCCATGGTCGGCCGTGATTAGGATATGCACCCCGCCAAACTCACTGGTGATAATCCGCACCATATTCTTTATCTCCTCGATTGCTTCCTCACAAGCTCCAAAGATGGAGGATTCCGTATGTCCTGCCTCGTCAATGGCGTCATGGTAGATATATACCACATCCATTCCCCTCACCAAAGCTCCCCGTTCTGCCCTCTTCATACCAATGACTTCTTTGTATTTCAGGGCGATGCTTTTGGGGTTGGCGGACTTCAGGATTTTATCCCGCATAGGCGCTTCGGTGGATTCACCGTCCGCCAGTACCGACACTTTACCGGACTTAACCTCTGCCGACAGCTTCTTATGCGGCAGGAGGGCCGCCATGCCGAACTTCGTGACCGTAGGGAAAATACCTTGCATGGAGCTGATTTCCACCTTGCTTTGCGTTTCCCGGCGCAGCACCTCTGCCAGTTCGGCAGCAACCTCATAGCGCATGGCGTCGGAGATTATGACATAAACTCGTGCATCCGATGCTCTTACCTTATAGCGATAAAAATCCGTCTGCGAAGGGACATCGGGGATCTTGCCATATTCTTGTAAAGAATCGGCGGCGGCATTCGACCAATTCTCCCCCAACTCATTCAAGAACCAGTTGACATACAGACGCTCAACAACATCCTTCACATCGGCGAACATATCCGACAAATCCGCATGATAAACCTTGAGACCGGCATCATAGCTTTTATGGAACAAGCGGTAATATGCGTCGAAACGATAATAAAGCTCCGTGTATTCTGTCCAAATTTTTTGAGGTTCTACTGTATGGAAACCATCGGCATAGGATTTATAGAACTCCTGCATATTGGCGACTTGATACAGTCCGTCATAAAAATCCTTAACCACTCCATACCATGCACAAGTACGTCGCTTTTCCACCGTTTGCTTGATGGTCACTGGATCAATGATATTTTTCTCAATGTCACGCATGAGTTTCACGAGAATAATCTCGCTCACACAGGGGAATATCGCCGTATCAGATAAATCCTCCACGGTCAGTTTCATAAAACGTGTATGAAGATCTGCTTCGGATTCCACGTACTCTGCAATCTCGTAGAGAGCGGCCTCATCCTCTGCATAAAGCCAATCCGAAACGAAATCGTAACAATTCGACTGATGCGGTGCGGAAATATATTTTTCAAGCCCTGCCATGCACTCCTGCCGCAGTGTGCGAGCAGCGGCAGTAAGCATGATATGGACAGCCAATCCCCCAAGGGTTGGATTTTCTTGCGTGTACCCCGTACCTCGGGCAGCCATACGCCAAAACGCATCAGCAATATTGTAGGCTTCAAAATCCTGCCACAGATGATTGGAGGCATGATCCACCCCCGCCTTCAGAACCACCTTGATAATTCCGGCGGGCTTCGCGTCCTTGATCCCCGCCAAGGCCGCCATGATCGAGAGCTGCAATCCGCCGGCGGTCGTGGGGAGGTTCGTCTGCGCCATGATCTTCCTGCGGCGTTCCTTGGCGTTCATAAACTTGCGATACGGCTTGATGGCACTTCTGAGACTCGGTGTCTGCGGCATTCCCATCTCGCTCATCCACATGGAGATGAGGTCCGCGTGGAACTCCTCACTGTACAGTTCGATGTCCAACAGCCAGTTATCTTCTGGCATTTCGTAGGCAATGGGAGAATAGAGAAGATAGTTGCTATCCGTGTCATCCACGGCAAAGAGCTTCTTCACGACAAAATAGTTTGTCCCCGTGAGGACGGCGATCTTGGCGCTATCGAGCCGTATCTCTTCGATTTTATCGGCAAATTCCTTTTCCTCATCATGCCAGACAATAATGCGCCGCTGATAAAACTCCGGCAATGGCGCGGCAAAACGGCGGTTTAGCTCGGCGATAATCCGTTCTGTATCCATGTCATTCCTCGTCAGTGAATTTTTCTTCCAAAAGCCGCATAAGTTCTTTCTTGTCCGGCAGGACAAGCTCGTACTTACTGGCAAAAATCTGCGTGTTGTCCTTCGGCAAGGTCATCTCCACCACGGCATTATTTTTCTTCTTGCAAAGGAGAGTGCTGTTCGTCAAAGGTCAGCCGCATCTGCCGTCCCACGAAGGTATAGCCCTTACCCAGTTCCATGAGGAAATGCTGCAATTCATCAATGATACTTATCGCGCGAAAGTGCCAACCGCTCATAAAGAGCGGAATCGAACTGTCGCTTCATCTCCCGCAGACTCCAGCGTTCATTTGCGGCCTCGATTTCATAAAATTGTCGTTCTACCGGATTGCTTATGCTCATCAAAAACAGGTAATGCGACCAACTCAGGGGGAATTTTGCAGACAGTGTCTGCAAATTTGCCGAAACAGATTTTCCAGACAGCGTCTGGAAAATTGGCGAATACATGAGATAGAACTGCCGCATATTCGCCAGATTACTTTTAGAAAAGCCTTTGCCAAACCGTGCCGTTAGATTCTTTGCCAGTTCCGGCAGGAGTTTTGTACCATATTCCGCCCGCCGTTTGCCTCCTTGCTCATGCCGCACCTCACTTGATCTTTGCCAACACATCCTGAAAGATTGCGTAGTTGTGTTTTACACCGTCGTCCAGGTCGATGGCGATCATCTGGTCGGCGAGGTGGTGGATTTTCTCCTCGTATTCGTGGAGTTCCTTTGCCTTAGCCTCCACAGATGCCAGTTTCTTTCCGGCTTTCACCCTGTCCCCTTCGGTGGCGGCGTTATCCCGCGCCTGTTCCAGACTGTCAATGGCGGTGCGGTAGCGGGACTGCTGCTCGTGGACGTAGTCCATGCGAATGCGGGCGAGTGTATCCGCGCCATAGCGGTGCATATAGACGAGGCACTTGAAGCCGTTTTTCTTGCCGCTGTCAAAGAGCCAGTAGATCGGACGTTTTTGGTAAATCTTTACATGGTCGGCATAGAATCCCGTGAGAAAATAGTTTCGGATGATTTCTCGTGAACTTCCCCTGCCGCCAAGGGCGTCGGCAATGAACTGCAGATTCTCCTCCAATGTTTCCCTGCCGAAAACTGTCGCGATAAACGCCACGAACCGACCGACAATATCATCATCGAAATATTCATCATCGCATATTGGGATAACGGCGTCCTCATCCGGCAGGAACGTCGTATACTTGCTGTCATCCCATTCGCCCCCGGCATAGGCAAGCCCCGGCGTATCGAGGGAGTAGCGGCCAAACATGCAGCCGACGGCGTAGGAGACGAGACTCCGAATATCCCGCTGAAGATCGGCGCGCCGCACCGTCACATCCTTGTCCTCGACCTCGGGCGTGAGTTCATCCGTGAGTCCATAGATGTCGATAAAGATGCGGTTGAGTTCCTCCTCGTTTTCCTTTAGCTTGGAAAACCGATAGCTGCAATCCCACTCCCAGTGTTTATAGCATTCTGCTAGAAGCGTGACCGCTTTCTTGCGCTCGACAGAGTGGATGCCATAGGAAAGCTGCTCGCGGCGTTCGTACGCCATCGGTACAAGCGGATGGGACTGGAAATCCCATGAGGTTTCAAAGGCATCCCAGTCGGCGCGAGAGATGGAGATGTTTTCTTGTACCAAATCATCAATTTCTCCCATTGGAGAAATTATTAATGGAAAACATGACAATTCACTTGCCGAATAATGAATAGATGACACTACCTTTTTAAAGATATCCATTCCAACAACGGAATTGAGACATGCTAAAATATAAAAGCCATATAACTTAAAATTGAAAATAGCAGGACCTTCAACATTTATTAGTGTACCTTTTGGCATTATTCGAATAGAAAAAGGTTGTGAATATGTTGTATGTGTCCATGTTAACCCTTCACGAAAATAATATTCTTCTCCAACAATTCTTCCTCCTGCAGCACCTATATTAGCTTGTCGTATTTCCATCCCATTATTTTCCCAGTTGACGACACTACATATATTTCCATACCATTTCCTGTATCCGCCACCTTTAACCATTGGAAACCACTTTTTTGAAGGAAATTTATCATCACCATTATAATCATTGCAAAATTTTATAAATGAAATTTCATGCCATTGTCTCAAGAAGCGATTGTTATCATTTGTTTGCATACCTATCTTAGGCTCACAAACATCAGATAGTGCAGTAGCTTTATTGAGTATAGCTCTATAATTATTATTTAATTTGTACATAAATTTGTAAGAAGAATAAGTGCTAAAGTATTGAGCAGAAGATAGAAATTTTTTAGTAGTAAAAAAATCTGTCTTTTCTTCTGTATCGGATACATCAAAAAAACTTGCAATATACTCACGAATAAATTGTGTTTTCGTCGTTATGTACATTACAGTACCAAATCCAGATTCAAAAGCACCTATACCCAATTCGACACCAGAAATAATTATTGAACTTTCAATAAATTTTTTCCGTAAAATGGTATAGCTTGGATTGTAAAAAAAGCTATCTGGTGTTATTAAACCAATAAAGCCATTGGATTTAGATAAATCACCACATTTGATGATAAACGTAGCGAATGTATCAGCCTTACCAGCCTCATAGAAATTATTAATATAGGTTTTTAGCTTATAATTTAACCCTTTTACACCTGCATACGGCGGGTTCGTCACCACAATGTCATACTTCGCCGAGAGCCACTTTGCCTGTTGAATCAGCGGCAGAATCCTTTGCTCGACTTCGTCGATCCATGCCCGAAACAGGAGGTTCCCTGCTTCCTGCCTGGCTTGCTCAATAAAATCCACGAGTGCATCATAGCGATCTGCCGGCACCGTCAGCATGGAGCCGTATTCCTTGGCGTCTTGGAATGTCTCAATCAGATCATCCGCCATACGGATGAAATCGTCCTCGAAGGTAAGCTGCCCGGCAACAAGGCTGTCCCCTGCTGTTTCTGTCCACGTCGCAAGTCCGTTGCTCTCTTGGATTGCCATCACATTCGGCTGAATCCCACGGCTGAAAAAGCGACGGTCATACTGCCGCGCTTTCATCATCACGGCAAAATAGGCAAGCTGCGCCGCACGATCGTCGATGTCCAGTCCATAGAGATTGTTTTGCAGAATCGAAGCCGCTGCCTCACGAGCCGTATATCCATAGTCCTCGTAAATCCGCACAAGCACGTCAAACATATAGCAAAGAATATGTCCACTCCCCATGCAGGGATCGATGCAGCGAATATCCTCCGGCTTGAGCTTGGCGTATTCTTTTCGCATCTCGGCAAGCTGTTTTTGGACAGACTCTTCCTGCTCGGCTTCGGGGAGATAGTATTTCCACTCGCCTTGTAGGCTTTCGTTCGGATGTCCTTCGAGCCACAGACGACCGAGGGAATTCTCCACCATATAGCGCACGATCCAGTCGGGTGTGAAAAGCTGCGTGGCAGCGGGGATTTTTTCCTTCGTCACCTTGATGTTTTTCTTGAGATCGGCAAAGACTTTGTCCTTCGGCTCGGTGTTGTAGTATTGGTACAGCCAGCCGATGATCTGTACCTGATCACGCCAGTCCTCCTCGGGGATGCTGTCAGAGTCCCCCTGCTTGACAAGCCGCTCAATCACGCTGCCCGCGCGAAGCAGGTTGTCGGGCAGCAGCAATTCCGTGAAATCCTCCAGCCGCTGAAACATCCCCGGCAGGATTTCATTCAGGGCATTGCACTGCACGATGATAAGATAACGAAAGAGCGCCTCCTCGTCATTGGCTTCCTTCAGGGCATAGACTTTTTCCTTGTCCAGCCCCGGCAGATCCAGATGAATCGCCTCGGCGAGAATCTGCGGTCGGAACTCTCCGGCATCGTTGGTAAACACCCGCACATGCGAGGACAGATAGCCATTGACCTCCATAAAACGAAGCGCGGCGAAGCGGTTGAACCAAGTGTAGGCCGCTTCCTCCATCGTCTGCTCGTAGCCGTGCACCGCCACCTTCTCGATGAGCGCCGCACGCTGTTTCTTCTCGGTGTCGGAGAGAAGGCGACCGTCAACGCTGTCCGCTTCGGGGTCAGCAGGGATTTCAGGTGCAATGCCATAGCGCATCGCCTTCTTCGATACACGGTCGATCAGCTCGCGCCTTGCCGATACCGCATATTTCTTTATCGCATTCTTGTTCATCGCACTCTCCCCTATTCCCTGCCCTAATCCAGTCGGATGCCGTCGCAGTCCT
>CALALM010000491.1 GCA_937925565.1 uncultured Centipeda sp. | reverse complement strand
TCGTCCGCACTCGTCTCCGCAAAAGCGGATGTAAAAGGAATTTCCACCAAGGCATCCACATCGAGTTTCTTCAGTATCCGGAGCTGCATTGTATCACTTGCAATGCGGCGGGGCGCATACTCCGGAGTAATGATGGAGCGCGGATGATTGGCAAACGAGAAAACAAGAGCAGTTCCTTTTATCTCCTGCGCTTTTCGCACAGCCGTCCGAATGATCGCCTGGTGCCCGATATGAAGACCATCAAACATGCCGAGCGCAACAACAATATTTTTGTATTTTAATGTAAAATCAGCAAGCTCTTTATATTTTTCCATGGGGAAAAACATTCTCCTCAAAAGTATATTTTGTGGCTCAAGGTTCTCCAATCACACGGAGCTCAGGGAAAAGTTCGACCCCTTGTTTCGCGTACACCCGCTTCTGCACAGTTGCAATCAGTTTCTGCACATCCTGTGCCGTGGCATTTCCAATATTGATGATAAATCCTGCGTGCTTTTGCGAAACCTGTGCACCGCCAACGGTAAGCCCCTTCAGCCCCGTCTGATCGATCAGTGTACCGGCAAAGTATCCGGGCGGACGCTTAAACGTGCTCCCTGCGCTCGGATATGTGAGCGGCTGCTTGCTTTTACGGCGCTGATTCAGATCTTCCATACGTGCCAAGATCAGTACTTTGTCCTCTTCGTATAAATGCAGACGCGTTTCACAGATTGCCTCGTCACAACTTTGAAAAGTACTGTGACGATATCCAAAATCGAGTTCCTCCACGGAGTACATCCGAATGTCACCATTGAGAGAGACGGTCTTCACTGAACTGACAACCGATTTCATCTCGTCATCGTAGGCACCCGCATTCATAAAGATAGCACCGCCGATGCTTCCTGGAATCCCACAAGCAAACTCAAGACCGGAGAGTCCGTTTTCCTGTGCATATGCAGCAATATCCCGCAGCAGAGCCCCCGCACCGACAACGATGTCTGTACCCTCACGGGAAACACTTGCCATCTTATGGCTGAACCTGATAACTAGTCCACGAATACCGCCATCACGAACCAATATGTTGGAGCCATTGCCAAGCAAAGTAATCGGCACACTGTATTTGTTTGCCAGCTGAATAATTCTCTGAACTTCCTCCGTATTCTGCGGATAAAAGAGCAGATCTGCAGGTCCACCAATCCGAAAGGTTGTATGAAAGCGCATGTGCGCATCCACAAAAAGGCGTGCGACCTCGAATTCTTTATAACAGACACGAATGAATTCCTTGTTCATATTTTATGCGATCCCCCAAATCCTGTTCCGGCAAAACATAAATCGACAAAGTCATTTTGACGCAATGCCTCATACGCAACAACGGCAACGGCATTGGACAGGTTCAAAGAACGTGCCCCTACCTGCATTGGTATACGAATCGTACGTTCTTCATTGGCGGACAGCAATGATTCAGGAAGCCCTGCCGTTTCTTTGCCAAAGACAAGAAACACATCCGGCGTATAGGTAATATCAGAATAAAGATGAGCCGCTTTCGTGGTACAAAAAAAGAATGGATGCTCTTCATACTGCATTTGAACATCCGCAAAGCAGTCATGATAATGTACCTTGACAAGGTGCCAGTAGTCCAGCCCTGCTCTCTTCAAATACTTATCGTCTGTTGAAA
>CALALM010000490.1 GCA_937925565.1 uncultured Centipeda sp. | reverse complement strand
GGTCCTTCCTCCCCGTCCGTCCACTTGTCCTCGGCGGCGACGACATGACCTTCGTCTGTGCGGCAAAGGTCGCCGTGCCGTACGCGCGGTTCATCATGGAGCGGCTGATGGAGGACGGCATTGCCTCCTGCGGCGGCATCACCATCATGAAAACCTCGTATCCGTTCTTTCGTGCCTACGAGATGGCGGAGGATCTCTGCGGTGCAGCAAAGGATCGCATGCGTATGCTCGAAGCACAGGAAGGACAGGGGACAGAATCCTGCTGGCTCGACTATGCCATCCTGCACGGCGAACAGGCGCCGACGCTTGCGCAGTTCCGCGCACAAGAGTACAGCGGCGCACGCGGCGGACTGCATTTCGGTCCGTACCGCGTCGATGCGGAGGCTGCAAATGCGGACAGCCTTGCGGCACTCATCGAGGGAGTGCGGGGCATGCGCCGTCTCCCGCGTAGCAAGGTCAAGGAACTGCGCCGCGTCCTCGCGTACGGTGAGCACGAACAGCGACAGTTCATGGCGCAGTTTGCACATCTCGGAAAGAGCGACGCTGCCATGCGGCTGCCCGATGTGCCCGCATGGCATGCCTATGAGGAGGCCCTCTGGGTGGACGGGCGAACGCCCTACGTCGACGCAATCGAGCTGATGGAGTATCTCATCGCGGACGGGGAGGTGTAACCATGACAAAGAAGAAAAATGCGGCGGAGAAACGGCGCGAAATGGAACAGCTGCGATTGGAGAGCCGCCGCGCAAAGGAACAGCAAAAAGACGTGAACAGGGACAATGCCATAAAATCCGACCGTGTGCATGAAAAGACGGCAAAACTGTCGAAGAAGAGCGTGCATCAGCCGCTTACCATCCGCATCGAGACGCTCTCACCGCTGCACCTCGGTTCGGGGCACGCCGACATTCATGTGGATGCGGATGTCGTACAGGATGATGTTGGGCTTCCGTATTTCCCGGCGAAGCGGCTTAAGGGGCTGCTCTACGAGAGCGGACTCGAGGTTGCCGAGATGGCGGAGGCGTCAGGGCTGCCGCTCTTTGACAAGGTGGCGCTCGACACACTCTTTCAGCGTGGCTGCACGGGAGACACGCAGCTCGTCATGCACAACCTCTATTTGGAAAATTACGCCGAACTCCATGCAGATCTCAAGTATCTCGAAGAACGCTATCCCTCCGTATTCCGCCCCGCAGACATCCTCGACTGTTATGCGTGTCTGCGTTGGCAGACGCGTATCGACCGCGCAAGCGGCGTCGCGGAGGAGACGAGTCTGCGCAACATGCGCGTCATCGGGAAGGGGACGACCTTCCGCGGTGAGATCCGCTTCATCGGTGGCGATATGGACGGTCTCAAAATCCTTGCGCTCGCCGTACGCAACCTTGCATGGTGCGGCGGCAAGAGGACGCGCGGCTTCGGTCGGATCGGGTGCAGCCTCGAACAGGGCGGCAAAGACATCCTCACGCCGCTGCTCGAAGAGGCGCTGAACCCGGCAGGGAAGAAAGGAGGCAGACCGTGATGCAGGCAATGAACATCCGCATCGAGACAAAGGCACCCGTCGTCCTCTCGACGCACAGCCACGCATCCGTCATGACCGCGACGAACGACTTTTTCAGCGGCTCCACGCTGCGGGGGATTCTCGCCGCACGCTTCATCGAAAAACGGCGGCTCGGTGCTGCGGCACACGAAGATGCCGATTTCATGCGGCTCTTTTACGGCGAACTGCGCTTCGTCGATGCCTATCCGATCGACCCCGTGACGGGGCGGCGTGCCATCGTGCTGCCGTTCTCTATGCAGCGAAGCAAGGACGGCAGGGAGATCAAAGACCTCCTGCAAAGAAATGCAGAACTCGCGCCCGGATTCAAAGGAATGAAGGGCTTCGGCGCGGTGCATGACGGCACCGTCCGCTGCGTCGCCGTACAGCGGGGCATCACCCTCCATATGAGCCGCACCGATCTGAAGGACGGCAGCGGCATGGAACGGCTCGCGGGCAGGAGCCGGAGCGGCGGCATCTACAACTACGAAGCGATTGCGGCGGAGCAGACATTCGAGGGAACCGTCTATGGGACGGCAGAGACGCTTACCCTCCTGCACGGCAGCCTTGACGCATCCTTTTCCTGCTGTGCGGGGCGGTCGAAATATACACAGTATGGGGCATGTGAAGTAACGCTGATGGAGCCGCAGGACATTCCCACGCTGCCCGCTTTGCAGGGAACGCGCATCTGCATACGCCTTGAGACGCCGCTGATCCCGTGGGGCGGCGTGCCGGGGGATGCCGCTTCCATGCTTGCTGAGGTCACAGCGGCGCTGAACGCGGGGACGAGCGGCGGGTTCTCCATCGCGGAGGAGCCGCGCAGCATCTTTGCAAAGGCGGAGGAGATCGACAACTTCGTCGGTACATGGGGCATGCGGCGCCCGCGCGAAACTGCGCTTGCCGCAGGCACCGTGTTCGCCGTCAAGAAGAGCGGTGCATGGGCGGACAGCGATGCGGCGGCGCTCCATGCGCTGTTCCATGACGGCGTCGGACGGCGGCGCGAAGAGGGCTTCGGACAGTTGCGTCTCTGGGACAGCGCAGCACTCTGTCGTGCGGATGACGCGGACAGCGGTGCACGTGAGGAGCGCATCATTTGCCCGGCGGCAAAGGAGATCGCAAAGAAAATTCTCGTCGATCACATCGTCGAACAGGTGCGCATCCGCGCCGCGATGGATGCCGAGACGGCACGCATTCCGAGTGGCGCAAGACATGCGCTCGCCCGTCTGGATCATGAACTGGGGCTGGAGTGTGACAAAGCCATCGGGGCGATGCGGGGATTCGCCGGACAGATGCGTGAGAAAAAGAACACGCCGCTCGCAGAGATGATGCGGAACATCGTGATCGGCAGGAAATCACTCGCACAATACTTTGATGACATACGCATCGAGGACATGCCGTATTACTCCGAAGAGCAAAATGCAGTCCGCAAAGACGATACACTCACCGGTGCTGCCGAGGCGATTGATCTCCCCGACGGATCGGACGGACTTCTGCGCACAGACAGGATCTTCTATGCGTATTGGCATGCGTTCTTCCGCTTTGCGGGCAAGAGGGCGGGACGACGTGAGGAAGGAGGCGATCGGGTATGAGTACGAACATGAACCCCGCGCGGATTTTGGGACGTATCACCATACAGGGAACCTTGCAGCTCGACGCGCCGCTCCTCATCGGCGAGGGGGCGAGCGGGGAGGAGCGCAGCGACCGCGACATCCATGTGCTCCGCGACAAGGAGGGGATCCCCTTCATCCCCGGTACATCGCTCGCGGGCGCACTGCGCAGCTTTGTCGAGGAGGATATGCCGGATGCGGCGGAGCTTCTCTTTGGCACGCTCGGCACCTCCTCCGACAGGGGCGCGGGTACAGACGGCAGACAGAGCGCGGCGATGCTCTGTGACATCGTGCTCGCGGGCGCACAGCTCGGCGTTCGCGACGGCGTGAGCCTCGATGGCATCACAGGCACAACCGTTCCGCACGGCAAATATGACTATGAGATCGTGGAGAGCGGCGCGCGCGGCGAATTCTACGCCGAGATCACACTGCGCGGCGTGCATGAGGCGGAGGAAAAACGCATCAAAAATGCCCTCCTGCGTCTGCGCGACCTCCTCATCAGTGGCTTTTGCGTCGGCGCACTCACGACAAAGGGCTTCGGCAGAATGCACGTCGCGGGTATGCAGGTTGACTGCTATGACTTCAGCCGCAAAGAAGATGTCGCTGCATGGCTTTTTCCGAAAGAACGCAAAGCTGCCGTCTGCCGTCCGCACATCCCTGCGGCAGAAGAACTCCCGCATCCGATTTATACAGCGGATGACTTTATGGTTGAGGCGGATTTCGCCCTCGCAGGCTCCCTCATCATCCGCGACTATGAGGATGCCAACAGGATGACCGCCGGAGGGAAGAACGGGCCCGACGCACGGATGAAGAAGAACGCGGCGGGCGCATACATCATCCCCGGCACGAGCCTCAAAGGGACGCTGCGTCACCGTGCGGCATACATCCTGCACGCGCTCGGCAAGGATGAAGCCGCCGCAGAGCAGCTCATGGACGAACTTATGGGACCCTCGCCCGAACAGATGAAAAAACTCGCACAGAAAGACAAACGCCGCAGCCGCTTCATTGTCGAAGAAACCGTCGTTGTGGGAGAGGCGCACAAGCAGACACGCATCCGCGCCAACCGCTTCACGGGCGGAACCATCCCCTCTGCACTCTTTTCGAGCGTGCCGATTTGGCAGAGAGGCGAGGGACATGCCGTCACCCTGCACTTTGGTGCGCGTCGTGCGAAAGGCTGGGAGGCAGGGCTGTGCATCCTCTTGCTCAAAGATCTCTGGCTCGGACGCATTGCCATCGGCGGTGAGAAATCCATCGGTCGCGGCCTACTAACGGGACTGCGTGCGGATATTCACTACAGAGGGCGGACATGGACGCTCACGCGCGGGGAAGTTTTTGACGAATCCACTGCGCGGGACTTGCAGGAATTCGTCACCGCATTGGATAAGGAGGCGGGCATATGAGCGTGGAACTGACACAAAATCTCCTGCGTATCACGCAGGGGAAGAGCAATGCGGAGCAGGTCACGCTCCCTGCCGCAGAGGACAGCGTTCGCGCCGAACTTGAGCGGCGCGGCATGCGCGAGGCGACCGCCGTCGTCTGGCAGGTGAACTGCATCCGCTGTGGTATCTGGCGGGACGGCGCGTTCCGTTTTGCGGACAAGCGTCCCCTTGACACGGCGCTGACCCGCGAGCTGCGTATCTTTGACGCGGCGGGTGAGCTGCATCTGCGGCGTGAGGGGCAGGAGCTTCGCGGACGGTTTCGTGCGGACGGCACCGGAGAGCCGGCCGAGCACGTCGACAGCATGGCGCGGTTCTGGGGGGAACGCAGAGACGACGGCGCATGGATGATCCTCCGCGACAGCGACCGCAAACTTGAACTTCGTCTGCCCGCACTCGCGCAGCCGTCGCGCTATGTGGGACTGGTCACACGCAGCTACATCGGCATACACGCGGCGACCGCACAGGCAGGATATGTAGACTTCCGCTATCTGGCCATCGCCGCCGCAGATATCAAGGGGGATGAGTAACATGGTGCAGCGAACGAACTACACAAAGAAAACGCCGACGAAAGGCGCGGCGACAGCGCCGTACAACTTCGTATCACTGCCGCAGGGCGTGCTCGTCTCACCCGTCGAGGGAGATGCGGCGAGCGACGCCGAACGCATCGCGAACTATCGGCGGCACGTCCTCGCCCCCGACCGCATTAGCGGACGCATCGACCTCGAACTTCGGACGCTGACCCCCGTATTCATCGGGGAGGGAGACGGCAAGGAAAACTTCTTCGCACCGGTCGGCACGCCCGTCATCCCCGGCAGCAGCATCCGCGGCATGGTGAAGAACCTCTTCAAGATCGTCACCTGCGGCGCCATGCGCGGCGACGGAGAGGACTACAACGATAATGTGCTCTACTTCCGCACGATGGCAGGGAAGAACAAAGGGATGCGGGATCTCTATACGGATGAAATGTCCATGCAGACATTTCGGGAGTCCGGCGGCAAAAAAGTTACTATCTCCGAGACCAAGGCAGCGGCAGGCTACCTCATACAACAGAAGGGGGATGATACCGCCTACTATATCTGCCCCGCAGAGTTTAAGGTCATGCCCGACAAAAAAGACGGCAGCCGATATGATACCGTGCAGTGGGGAGAACCGCTGAGTGGCGAGGCTGCGTGCTACACCGGCAAGATGCGCGGCAAATCCAGTTATACCATGCACTATGCACCTGATTGGCAGAAACGCATTCCCGTCCGTGCAGCCGTCGTACAGGCATATCGGGAGGACATCACGCGCAAGGGCGTGGACATCCTGAACGAGAGCGACAGGAACGGCGCAGGCAAAATATGTGACACCAAGCAGAACGAGGTGGCGGCAGCGTTCACGGGAAACGATGACATCAGCTATGTTGTGCCGTGTTTTTACAAGCAGGACGACGAGGGGAATGTGCGGCATTTCGGTTTTGGACGGTTCTACCGCATCCCCTACCACAGGAGTGTCGGAGAACATGTCATCGGCATGGGGACGAATGCCGTCGACTATGCGGATGCCGTATTCGGCCGCAAAGAACTCTGGGCGGGCCGCCTCGCCTTTACCGATGCCCTGCCCGTGGGAGAACCGCAGATGGCAGCCCCCGCCTATCCAAAGGTGCTCAGCGAGCCGAAACCGACCTCTGTCCAGCTCTACCTTGAACAGAAGGACAAAAATGGCGAACTTGCCCATTGGGACAGCCCCAACGTCGCCATCCGCGGATATAAACTCTACTGGCATCAGAAAGACAAAACAAATTGGCACAACGAGGTGCAGGAAAATACGAATGTAACCAGTGCGCGCATTCAGCCCGTCAAGGCAGGTAACGTATTTCGTGGCAGCATCCGCTTTGAGCGGCTGTCGGAGGATGAACTCGGTGCACTGATGAAGGTGCTGCGTCTCGGCGGGGACGACCTCTGCTGCAAACTCGGCAAGGGGAAATCCATCGGTCTCGGCAGCGTGCGCATCACCGCGCGCCTCATCCGCACCGATGCGGCAGACTCCTATCGGAACGCCTTTGACGCGGCGGGCGATTGGAACGTGGCGGAGCGTGAGGAGGATATGGAGGCGTACATCGCGGCCTTCGACCGGCAGCTGCGGGAGCGTCTTGACACGCAGGTCTATGAACGCCATCGGAACGCGATGGCGGAGCTTGCCCACATGCTCGACTGGGACAACACGGAGCGCCCCGACTGGGAGAGCAAAACCGCGCAGATGTCCATCGAGGATCGGGACAAACCGTTCCAAAATCGTTGGGTACTGCCGACCACACGGGAGGTGAGATGAGAAGAATGTGAGAATTTGCTTGCCAACATCCGTATTCTTTGGTATGATATGGACATGGTGCAGTAAAGTGGAAAGTGCAGCGGCAACGGCGCAAAGCCGCATTCTGCCGCTGTGTCTTTCCAAAATGGCGCAACCCATGCCGCACAAGGGATTCCGTCGATTCTTGCCGCCGGTAGGAGGCAAAAAAGCAGCTGCGGTCAGCAAAAACAGCGCAAAAAATCGACCACTTTCCAAAACGCCTTTCCGCCCCGCGCGGGACAAGGGCTGCGAGCGACGGAGTTGCACCACAAACAATGCTGCGTGCGGCATTGAAACAATCCCGAATCTGCCACGGTACGCCTCGCGATAGCGTTGCACCACAAACAATGCTGCGTGCGGCATTGAAACTCCCAATTCGCAAAGCAAGCCATCTCGCCACGAAGTTGCACCACAAACAATGCTGCGTGCGGCATTGAAACTGTATTTATCATATAACTTTTTAGATATGCCAAAGAGGCTTACCACATCTAATGCCGTATACGGTATGCAACAATGAAGTACATCATATGCTACGATATCAAGGAAGATCGTGTCCGTGCCCGCGTCGTAAAGTATCTTGAAGCGCGGGCGCTTCGCGTGCAGTACAGCGTGTTCACCTGTCGGGCGACGGCGGTGCAGATGGAGGCGATGCGTGCCGAGCTGCTCCGCCTCGTGAGCGCGGCTGACATGCCGTTGCTCATGATTGCCCCGCTCTGCTGCGCTTGCGAACAGGGGCTGTGGATGTACGGAAAGCCGCTCGAGGAGGATGTTCCGTTCTTGATCGTCTAGGGAATGAGGGAAGTGCGATGGCAGTTCTGTATCTCCTCTCTCCGGGCAGCAGTGTACGCAAGGATGCGGGGCGACTGATCGTCGAGCGGGAGGGGGCGATTGTCTCCCGCATGCCGATGTTCATGCTGACATCTATTGTGGTCGGTCCGCGGGCAAATGTTACGACGCCGGCACTTTTCGCGTGCATTGAGCAGCGGGTGCCGGTCTTTTTTATGGATTATCACGGCAAGACGGTCGGGCAGGTGGCGGGGGAGGAGATGACGCTACGCATGCTGCGGCACCAGCTCATGTGTGTGGAGGATGCGCAGCGCAGTCTCGCTCTGGCAAGGATGATTGTCATGGCGAAGCTGCGCAGTCAATACCGTCTGCTCAAAAGATATGAGAAGAGCGTTGCGGACGCGGGGATTGCCGGTGCGATTCACATGATCAAGGCGATGCGGGGGAAGGTTCCGTCGGCAGGGTCGGCAGATGCGCTGCGTGGTATGGAGGGGACGGGCGCGCGTATGTATTTCGGAGCCTTCTCGGCGCTGATCGATGCGCCGTTTTGGTCATTCAAGGGGCGCGGGAAACGTCCTGCTGTCGATCCGGTCAATGCACTCCTGAATTATGGCTATGCGTTTCTCGCACGGGAGGTGCATACGGCGCTCATTGGTTACGGACTGGATGCGCGCATCAGTTTCCTGCACCGAATGGACGGTCGCAGGAACAGTCTCGTGTTCGATCTGATGGAGCCGTTCCGTTCGGGGATTATCGACCGCTTTGTGCTCTATCTCCTGCGCCGCAGATTTATGATGCCGCAGGATTTTGAGCGGGCGAAGGACGGCAGCTGCCGCCTCCTGCCGGAGGCACGCGCGCTCTGGTGTGCGCGTTATGAGACGTACATGGATCGACCGTATCGGGAGTATGGGGGTAAGACATCGCGCGAGCAGATCGATGCCTTTGTCGCATCGTTCGCACAGAAGCTGCGTAAGGGCATACATGAGGATTAAAGGGGCATTTTTCGTTCCTTGTATGTGATAGGTTGAAATGCGAATGTGAATTGTGGTAGAATAGGAAAGTCTATAATAAAGTAGCAGGGGGAATGCAATGCGGATCATTACGGGCAGTGCGCGCGGCACATGTCTGAAATCTCCCACAGGGGAGGGGACGCGTCCGACGGCTGACCGTGCACGCGAGGCGCTGTTCAGTATGCTGGGTGCGCGTGTCTATGACGCGTATGTGCTCGACCTCTTTGCGGGGACGGGGGCGCTTGCGCTCGAGGCGCTCTCGCGCGGGGCAGCGCATGCTGTGCTCGTGGATCATGCAACCCATGCGATTCTCATGGAGAATGCACGGCGTACAAAGCTTGAGGCATGTGCGGAGATTCGTTGCGGCGATGTCTATGGACAGCTTGCCGCTCTTTCGCGTGATGGGCATACGTTTGACCTCATTTTTGCGGATCCGCCGTACGCACACGGCGATAATGCGCGCGTGCTCACCGCAGTGGGGGAGGGGGCGCTGCTCTCATCGGACGGTATCTTCGTTCTTGAACAGGGGGCGGATGAGCCGCTCATGGAACGTAGCGGTGGTTTTTCTCTCGTGCGTGAACGGCGCTATGGTGCGGCACGCATATGTTTTTATAAGCAGGAGGTGCAGGGATGAGGCGCGCGGTGTTTGCCGGCAGCTTTGACCCCGTGACGACGGGGCATATTGATATTGTGGAGCGCGCGGCGTCCATGTTCGATGAACTCATTGTCTGCATTTTTCATAATATCCGGAAGGACGGCTGTTTTCCTCTGGATGACCGCATTCACTTTCTGCGGGAGGCAACGGCACATGTGCCGAATGCGCGTGTGGATGTGTTCTCGGGACTCCTGACGGATTACATGAAGCAGCAGAATGCGCGCGTGGTGGTGCGCGGTCTGCGCTCGGTAAAGGACTTCGAGTATGAGGAAAACCACGCGGCGATGGTTCGCCATCTCATGCCGGAGAGCGATACTATTTTTTTGCTGACGCGCCCCGATCTGACGTTTGTCAGTTCCTCCGGCGTGCGTGAGCTCATCCGCTTCCGTGGACCGGTGCAGGGAATTGTACCACCGTCGGTGGAGCGGGCAATCATGAAACTGTATGGAAAGCCCCTGCGGGGATAAGTGCTCGTGGCTGTGCAGGAAAAGGAGATAGATTTATGGCAGTAGTTGACACGCTGAAAAAACTCGAAGATCTGGTTGCGGAGGCATCCCACCTCCCCTTCAGCGACAAGGCTCTAGTGAATGACGATGAGATTGTGCATCTCGTGGAGGAACTGCGCATGGATCTCCCGAAGGAGCTGAACCGTGCATCGGAGATCATGCAGGAACAGGAGAGTATTCTCAGTCGTGCGCACGGGGAGGCAAAGGAGATTGTTGACGCTGCGCAGGTACGCGCAAATCAGATGATTGATGAGAGCGAGATCGTCATTCAGGCGAAGGAGCGCGCCCGTGCGATCATGCAGCAGACGCAGGATCAGGCGCGCGAGATCATGGAACAGGCGCAGACGAGTGCCGCTAACCTCCAGAGCGATGCGGATGCCTATGCGAATCAGGTGTTCGAGCAGCTGATCGCGCATGTCGGCAGTACGTTCAAGGGGGTGCAGCAGGCGGAGATGGGGCTGAATCAGGCGATGAATGTCCTGCGCACGGCAAAGGCACAGATGAATGCGCCGCAGGAAGAAGCGTCCGATCTCTGATCTCAAAAACGCTCCTTGACAATGCCGAAAACCGCCGCTATAATGTGAAAGGTCATGCGTCATGATGAAGTTGGATGTGGAGGGATCTTCCTTTTCCCTCGGCGAGAGCCGTATGTTCTCGTTTGCCGTCACGCCGGAGTCCCTTGATATGGGGGAGGCT